>NZ_CBDKZX010000009.1:0-106908 GCF_965301105.1 Kluyvera sp. | reverse complement strand
AGCTTAACCTGGCGGTAGACCGGGTGATGACCGAAGGCGGCATCGCCGACCGCGAGCTGGCGGCGCTGGCGCTGAAGCAGGCCAGCGGCGACAACGTTGAAGCCATTTTTTTACTGCGCGCCTATCGCACCACGCTGGCGAAACTGGCGGTGAGCGAGCCGCTGGAGACGGGCAATATGCTCCTGGAACGCCGTATTTCCGCCGTCTATAAAGACGTGCCGGGCGGCCAGCTGCTCGGTCCGACTTACGACTACACCCACCGTCTGCTGGACTTTACCCTGCTGGCAAACGGCGAAGCCCCGCCCCTGCAAACCGATGATGGCGAGCCGACGCCCGCCCCGCATGTCTTCAGCCTGCTGGCAAGCCAGGGACTGGCAAAGACGGAAGAGGACAGCGGCGCAACGCCCGACGATATCACCCGCACGCCGCCGGTCTACCCGTGCTCGCGCTCCTCACGTCTCCAGCAGCTCATGCGCGGCGACGAAGGCTACCTGCTGGCGCTGGCCTACTCCACCCAACGCGGCTACGGGCGCAACCACCCGTTTGCTGGCGAGATCCGCAGCGGCTATATCGACGTTTCAATCGTGCCCGAAGAGTTGGGTTTTGCGGTGAACGTCGGCGAACTGTTGATGACGGAATGCGAAATGGTCAACGGCTTCGTCGACCCGGCTGACGAACCGCCGCACTTCACCCGCGGCTATGGCCTGGTGTTTGGCATGAGCGAGCGCAAAGCGATGGCGATGGCGCTGGTCGACCGCGCATTGCAGGCTCCGGAGTATGACGAGCACGCCGTCGGCCCGGCGCAGGATGAAGAGTTTGTCCTCGCCCACGCCGATAACGTTGAAGCCGCCGGTTTCGTCTCGCACCTCAAACTCCCCCACTACGTCGATTTCCAGGCCGAACTGGAACTGTTGAAACGCCTGCAACGGGAGCAGAAAAATGGCTAATCTCAGCGGCTATAACTTTGCCTACCTTGATGAACAGACCAAGCGCATGATCCGCCGCGCTATCCTCAAAGCGGTGGCGATCCCCGGCTATCAGGTGCCGTTCGGCGGCCGCGAAATGCCGATGCCATACGGCTGGGGCACCGGCGGCATTCAGATCACCGCCAGCGTGATTGGTGAAGCGGATGTGCTGAAAGTGATTGACCAGGGCGCGGATGACACCACCAACGCCGTCTCCATCCGCCAGTTTTTCCAGCGTGTGACCGGGGTGAACACCACCGAGCGCACCGAAGACGCCACCTTGATCCAGACGCGCCACCGGATCCCGGAAACGCCGCTGGCGGAGGATCAGATCCTGATCTTCCAGGTGCCGATCCCCGAACCGCTACGCTTTATCGAACCGCGCGAAACCGAGACCCGCACCATGCACGCGCTGGAAGAGTACGGCGTGATGCAGGTGAAGCTGTATGAAGATATCGCCCGCTTCGGCCATATCGCGACCACCTATGCCTACCCGGTGAAGGTCAATGGCCGCTACGTCATGGACCCATCGCCAATCCCCAAATTCGATAACCCGAAGATGGACATGATGCCTGCGCTACAGCTGTTTGGCGCCGGGCGCGAGAAGCGTATCTACGCCGTGCCGCCGTTTACCCGCGTTGAAAGCCTCGATTTTGACGACCATCCGTTCACCATCCAGCGCTGGGACGAGCCGTGCGCCATCTGCGGTTCGCAGCACAGCTATCTCGATGAAGTGGTGCTCGACGACAGCGGCAAGCGCATGTTTGTCTGCTCCGACACCGACTACTGCCGCCAACAGAGCGAGGCGAAAAACGCATGACGCAACCATTACTCTCCGTTGACCGCCTGACCCATCTCTACGCGCCGGGCAAGGGCTTCAGCAACGTCTCCTTTGATCTGTGGCCGGGCGAAGTGCTGGGCATCGTCGGCGAATCCGGCTCCGGTAAAACCACGCTGCTGAAATCCATTTCGGCGCGTCTGACGCCGCAGGAAGGGGAAATTCGCTACCGGGACCGTTCGCTGTACGCGATGACCGAGGCCGACCGCCGCCGTCTGCTGCGCACCGAATGGGGCGTGGTGCACCAGCACGCAATGGACGGCCTGCGTCGTCAGGTGTCGGCGGGCGGCAATATCGGCGAACGGCTGATGGCCACCGGCGCGCGCCATTACGGCGATATCCGCGCCACCGCCCAGCGCTGGCTGGAGGAAGTGGAGATCCCGGCGTCGCGCATCGACGACCTGCCCACCACGTTTTCCGGCGGGATGCAGCAGCGTTTGCAGATTGCCCGCAACCTCGTCACCCACCCAAAGCTGGTGTTTATGGATGAACCCACCGGTGGGCTGGACGTGTCGGTGCAGGCGCGCCTGCTCGACCTGCTGCGCGGCCTGGTGGTAGAGCTGAACCTGGCGGTGGTGATTGTCACCCATGATTTGGGCGTCGCGAGGCTGCTCGCCGACCGTTTGCTGGTGATGAAGCAGGGCCAGGTAGTGGAAAGTGGGCTTACCGACCGGGTGCTCGACGATCCGCATCATCCGTACACCCAGCTGTTGGTGTCGTCGGTGTTGCAGAATTAACCATCGCGCGGCGGATTTTCTCCCTCTCCCCAAAGGGGCGAGGGGACTGTCCGTGCTCTTTTTTAAGTTTGTCAGCATCCTAAAACGGTTGTAGGCCTGATCCATCAGGCAATCGAACGTACAAATGCTTAAAGAGGCTAAAAATGAACGCGATTCGCGTCGAAAACGTCAGTAAAACCTTTGTTCTGCACCAGCAAAACGGTGTCCAGCTTCCGGTGCTGTGCAACGCCTCGCTCACCGTCAACGCCGGCGAGTGCGTGGTGCTACACGGCCACTCCGGCAGCGGCAAATCCACCCTACTGCGCTCGCTGTATGCCAACTATCTGCCGGATGAAGGCCATATTCATATTAAACACGGCGACGAATGGGTCGACCTGGTGAGCGCTCCGGCGCGCAAGGTGGTGGAAGTGCGCAAAACCACTGTCGGCTGGGTCAGCCAGTTTCTGCGGGTGATCCCGCGAATTTCCACGCTGGAAGTAGTGATGCAACCGCTGCTCAATACTGGCGTGCCGCGCGAAACCTGTGCCGCCAAAGCCGCCCAGTTGCTAAGCCGCCTGAACGTACCAGAGCGTCTGTGGCATCTCGCGCCGTCGACCTTCTCCGGCGGCGAGCAGCAGCGCGTCAACATCGCCCGCGGTTTTATCGTCGACTACCCGATTCTGCTGCTCGACGAACCTACTGCCTCGCTGGACGCCAAAAATAGCGCCGCGGTGGTGAGCCTTATCGAAGAAGCCAAATCGCGCGGTGCGGCCATCGTCGGTATTTTCCATGACGAAACCGTCCGCAATCAGGTCGCTGACCGCCTCCACCCAATGGGTACACCTGCATGATTATCAATAACGTAAAACTGGTGCTTGAGAATGATGTGGTCCACGGTTCGCTGGAGGTACATGACGGGGAAATCCGCGCCTTCGCCGAAACCCAGAGCCGTCTACCGGAAGCCTTCGACGGTGAAAGCGGCTGGCTGCTGCCGGGGCTGATCGAGCTGCATACCGATAATCTGGATAAATTCTTCACCCCACGCCCGAAGGTGGACTGGCCCGCCCATTCCGCCATGAGCAGCCACGACGCGCTGATGGTCGCCAGCGGCATCACCACCGTGCTGGACGCGGTAGCCATTGGCGATGTGCGCGACGGCGGTGATCGTCTGGAGAACCTCGAGAAGATGATTAACGCGGTGGAAGAGACGCAGAAACGCGGTCTCAACCGTGCCGAGCATCGTCTGCATTTGCGCTGCGAACTGCCGCACCACACCACGCTGCCGCTGTTTGAAAAACTGGTCGGTCGCGAGCCGGTGACGCTGGTGTCGTTAATGGACCACTCTCCCGGCCAGCGCCAGTTCGCCAATCGTGAGAAGTACCGGGAATACTATCAAGGTAAGTACTCACTGACTGACCAGCAGATGCGTCAGTACGAAGAAGAACAGCTGCAGCTTGCCGCACGTTGGTCGCAGCCTAACCGTGCCGCCATTGCCGGCATGTGCCGTGACCGCAACATCGCGCTGGCCAGCCATGACGATGCGACTCATGAACACGTGGTGGAATCGCATCAGCTAGGCAGCGTTATCGCCGAATTCCCCACCACCTTTGAAGCCGCCGAGTCATCACGCCGCCACGGCCTGAACGTGCTGATGGGCGCGCCAAATATCGTGCGCGGCGGTTCGCACTCCGGCAATGTCGCGGCCAGCCAACTCGCGCAACGGGGCCTGCTGGATATTCTCTCCTCCGATTACTATCCGGCGAGCCTGCTGGACGCTGCCTTCCGCGTTGCCGATGACCAACAAAACGCCTTTACCCTGTCGCAGGCCATCAATCTGGTGACGCAAAACCCGGCGCGCGCGCTGAACCTGCACGACCGCGGTGTGATTGGCGAAGGTAAACGCGCCGATCTGGTGTTGGCGCATCGCAAAGGCGAGCACATCCATATCGACCACGTCTGGCGTCAGGGTAAAAGGGTATTCTGATGAAAGGAAAACTGATCTGGTTAATGGGGCCCTCCGGCTCCGGCAAAGATAGCCTGCTGGAAGTGCTTCGTCAGCAGGAACATGCGCAGCTATTGGTTGCCCATCGCTACATAACCCGTCCGGCCAACGCCGGCTGCGAAAACCACATCGCATTGAGTGAGCAGGAATTTTTTACCCGTGCCGGACACAACCTGCTGGCCCTAAGCTGGCACGCTAACGGCCTGTATTACGGCGTGGGCGTGGAGATCGATCTGTGGCTGCACGCCGGGTTCGATGTCATCGTCAACGGCTCGCGCGCGCATCTGGCGCAGGCCAAAGCGCGCTACGGCAACGCACTGCTGCCAGTGTGCTTGCAGGTTTCGCCGCCGATTCTGCGCGAACGTCTTCAGGCCCGTGGGCGCGAGAACGGTATGGAGATTGCCGCCCGGCTGGAGCGTGCCGCCCGCTATGCGCCAGAAAACTGCCATACGCTCAATAACGACGGAAGTTTGCTACAGTCAGTGGATATTTTACTGACCCTGATGGGACGCAAGGAGAAATACCATGCCTGTCTGTGAGCTGCGCCATACCACGTTCGAGGATATTGATGACGTTTACGCGCTGATGTGCGAACTAAAGCAAGCCGAATTCGACAAAGACGCCTTTTACACCGGTTTCGCCGCCAATCTTCAGGATCCGCATCTGCACTATCAGTTGGCTCTGCTGTGCGGCGAGGTTGTCGGCATCATCAGCCTGCATTTGCAGTTTCATCTGCATCATGCCAACTGGATAGGCGAGATTCAGGAGCTGGTCGTCATGCCATGCGCGCGCGGTTCAGGCGTCGGCAGCCAACTGCTGAGCTGGGCTGAGGAGACTGCACGTGAGGCCGGCGCGGAGATGACCGAGTTGTCCACCAGTACCAGGCGACTCGACGCCCATCGTTTTTATCAGCGTGAGGGTTATGCCCCCAGCCACATTCGATTCACCAAAGCGCTATGAGGATGTTGTATGAGTTTAACCCTCACCCTCAGCGGTACCGGCGGCGCGCAGGGTGTGCCCGCCTGGGGCTGCCATTGTCCGGCCTGCGTGCGCGCCCATCGCGCGCCGCAGTATCGCCGTAAAGCCTGCAGCGGCGTTGTCCGCTTCAACGATGCGGTCACGTTAATTGATGCCGGCCTGCCCGACCTCGCCGAACGTTGGCCCGCCGGCTCTTTCCAGCAGTTTTTACTCACCCACTATCATATGGATCACGTTCAGGGGTTGTTTCCGCTGCGCTGGGGCGTAGGCGAGACGGTGCCGGTGTACGGCCCGCCGGATGAGCTGGGCTGTGACGATCTGTTCAAACATCCCGGCCTGCTGGATTTCAGCCATACCGTGGAGCCCTTCGTGGTGTTTGACTTGCAGGGATTGCAAATTACGCCAGTACCGCTGGAACACTCGAAGCTGACCTTCGGCTATCTGCTGGAGACGCCACACAGCCGTGTCGCCTGGCTTTCAGATAGCGCCGGGCTGCCCGATAAGACGCTCACTTTCTTAAGCAATAACCAGCCGCAGGTGATGGTCATTGATTGCAGCCATGCGCCCCGCGAGCAGACGCCGCGTAACCACAGCGATTTAGCGACGATCGTGGCGTTAAATGAATCGATCCGCTGCCCGCGCGTGGTACTCACCCATATCAGCCACCAGTTTGATGAATGGATGATGACGCACCTGCTGCCGCCCGGCATTGAAGCAGGCTACGACGGCATGGAAATTCGCCTCGCCTAGCGATCGTAATCGTCATCAAGACGCCGCTCATCGTCTGACAGCTGACGACGCTCCTGATCGAGCTGTCGCTGACGGTCATCTAACTGACGCCGACGATCGTCCAGCTGGCGGCGACGATCGTTATATTGCTGGCTGCTTTGGGAACGACTGCCGCGATCGTCATAAGATCGGTCATCGTCGTCATCACGGCTTGAGCGATCGCTGCTGGGGTTGTACGCATCGTTGATCGCCTGCTGAATATTGCCAATGGCATCGTCGATAATATCCGCGCGCGCCAGCTGGCTGGCCAGCGAGAGCGAACAAAGCATCACTGCGGTTAGATAACGTTTCATAGGGACGGTCTCATCGGGGGAGCTGCCTGTAGAGTAGGCAAGCCGCGGCTGGCGGAGTAGCGGAGGAATCTCAATTCTACAGCGTGCGTAACGATAACAATTAAATATTAAATTCCATAAAATATATGGGTATTTTATTCATTCAGTTTTAAGCACAAATACCTTATAAAAATAACGATCATCCTCACAAACAAACCTCTCAAATTATCAAAATAGCCACTAGTATAGATCGCCATATCTCAGGCGCTGGTTGTTTGCCGAATAATTCATAACATTAATAATGAAAGGGAGTTTTATATGAATAACTCTAGGTTATTCCGTTTCAGCAACGTGTTTATTGCCGTTGGTGTCGCCAGTGGCCTATTGATAAATAACGCCTTCGCAGCCGAAATGCCGAAAGAAGCCACGCAATATACCCATGAAATTAATCAGCAGTATGCTAAATCCTTACCCTTTAGCAATCGTCAGGATTTTGAAGATGCCCAGCGCGGGTTTATCGCGCCGCTGTTGAATGAAGGGGTGCTAAAAAACGACGAGGGTAAAACCTACTACCGCGCCTATGATTATAAATTCGATATCAATGCGCCAGCGCCGGATACCATTAACCCGAGCCTGTGGCGTCAAACGCAAATAAACGGTATTTCCGGGCTGTTTAAAGTGACCGACCGCATGTACCAGGTGCGCAGTCAGGACATCTCGAATATCACCTTTATCGAAGGTGATACGGGGATTATTGTTATCGACCCGCTGGTCTCCGCGCCAGCCGCTAAAGCCAGCCTCGACCTCTACTTCCAACACCGTCCGCACAAGCCGATTGTCGCCATCATTTATACCCATAGCCACGTTGACCATTATGGCGGCGTAAAAGGGCTCGTCTCGGAAGATGACGTGAAATCCGGTAAGGTGCAGATCATCGCCCCCGCGGGCTTTATGGAGGAAGCGATCAGCGAGAACGTGATGGCAGGCAACATCATGGGTCGACGCGCCACATACTCCTACGGCCTGCTGCTGCCTAAGAACGCCAGCGGTAATATTGGCAATGGTCTCGGTGTTGCCGTAACGGGCGGCTATCCAACGATTATCGCGCCGACAAAAAGCATCACCAAAACGGGCGAAAAGCTGACCATCGACGGTCTGGAGTTTGATTTCCTGATGGCGCCAGGCAGCGAAGCCCCGGCGGAGATGCACTTCTATATTCCGGCGCTGAAAGCGCTGTGCACGGCGGAAAACACCACCCACACGCTGCACAACTTCTATACCCTGCGTGGCGCGAAAACTCGCGATACCGCGAAGTGGTCCGAGTATTTAAATCAGACGCTGGATATGTGGGGCAGTCAGGCCGACGTACTGTTTATGCCGCACACCTGGCCGGTGTGGGGAAATAAACAGATTAACGACTATATTGGCAAATATCGCGACACCATTAAGTATATTCACGACCAGACGCTGCACCTGGCAAATCAGGGCTATACGATGAATGAGATCGGCAACATGATTAAGTTGCCGAAAAACCTGGAAGATAACTGGGCCAGCCGCGGCTATTACGGCTCGGTTAGCCATAACGCTCGTGCGGTCTATAACTACTATCTCGGCTACTTCGACGGTAACCCCGCCAACCTGAACCCTTACGGCCAGGTTGAGATGGGCAAACGCTATGTGAAAGCGCTGGGCGGCGAGGAGCACGCGATTCAGCTGGCGCGTGAAGCCTTCGACCAGGGCGACTATCGCTGGACCTCAGAGCTGTTAAAACAGGTCATCGCCGCCGATCCAACCAATAAAACCGCCAGAAACCTGCAGGCTGACGCCTTCGAACAGCTGGGCTATCAGGCGGAATCCGCCACCTGGCGCGGCTTCTATCTGACCGGTGCAAAAGAGTTGCGCGACGGCGTCGCTAAACTGCCGGTGGGCGCTACCGCGTCGCCGGATACCCTGAAGGGGATGACCGTCGAAATGCTGATGGACTATCTTGCTGTTAGCCTCGACAGCCACAAAGCCGACGGGAAAAACATTAATATCAACTTTAACCTCGACAACAACGATAATCTGAACCTCGCATTAAACGATAGCGTACTTAACTATCGTAAAACGCTGCGCAGCAATGCCGATGCGTCGTTCTATATGAGCCGGAACGATCTGCATGCCGTGCTGCTGGGTCAGGTGAAAATGAGTGATTTAATCAAACAGAAAAAAGTCAACGTGATTGGCAACGCCAAAAAGCTCGACGAGATTCTGTCCTGTATGGACAAATTTGATTTCTGGGTCAATATCGTGACGCCGAATTAATCGAGGAATAGTCCAGGGGCCTTGCCCCCTGGACATGTTGGATTCACAAAATAAATATATATAAAGCTCATCTTTAATTTGTGAATAAGTTATTAATGCGGTTCAGTGACAAATCACTGCCGTCTTAATAAACAAATCGCCATACTAAGATTTATTTATTCATAAACATTCACTCAAAATATTATTCGATATACACAGGATCGTATTTCATTATGCAAACAGCAAAGTCCCGCGTCGTGACGAGGCTAAAAGGAATAAGTGGTCTCGGTTCAGCTCTCTTATTAACAGGGTGTTCATTGTCACCATCCATTCCCGTTATTGGCGCTTATTACCCTGACTGGCTGTTCTGTATTTTAGCCGGCGTTATTCTCACGCTAATCACCCGGCGAGTTATCGTCAGCAAAACAGGTTCAACGCTGGCATTTCCTGCGGTTATCTACACCGCCCTTTTTGTCCTCTACTCCATGCTGTTCTGGCTGGTTTTTTTCTAATTTACGTTGAGATGCGCTCATGGAAAGCTCGCTGAAAAAAGCTCCACGCAATAAACTTCCGGCCCTGCTGTTAGCCCTGCTTGCACTGGTCGTCCTGATTTTCGTCATCTGGCGGGTCGATAGCAAACCGGCTACCGACGATGCCTACGTTTCCGCCGACACGATCGACGTAGTTCCGGAAGTCAGCGGACGTATTGTGGAACTGGCGGTGGTTGATAACCAACAGGTGAAACAGGGCGACCTGCTGTTCCGCATCGACCCTCGCCCTTATGAAGCCAGCCTGGCCAAAGCGGAAGCCTCGCTAGCGGCGCTGGATAAACAGATCATGCTGACTCAACGCAGCGTGGATGCGCAGAAATTTGCCGCCAGCTCCGTCGAGGCGACGGTGAGTAAAGCCCGCGCTGCCGCCAAACAGGCCAGTGATACACTTAAGCGCACCGAACCGCTGTTAGCGCAGGGTTTTGTCTCCGCCGAAGATGTTGACCGCGCCAGAACGGCGCAGCGTGCCAGCGAAGCTGACCTCAATGCGGTGTTGCTACAGGCACAGCAAGCCGCCAGCGCGGTCAGCGGCGTGGATGCGCTGGTCGCCCAGCGCGTTGCCGTCCAGGCCGATATTGCGTTAACCAAACTGCATCTTGAAATGGCGACGGTACGCGCGCCGTTTGATGGCCGCGTGGTGTCGCTGAAAACGTCCATCGGCCAGTTCGCCTCCGCAATGAAGCCCATTTTCACCCTGATCGACACGCGCCACTGGTACGTAATCGCTAACTTCCGCGAAACCGAGCTGAAAAACATTCACGCCGGTACGCCAGCAACGCTACGCCTGATGAGCGACAGCGGTAAAACCTTCAGCGGCAAAGTCGACTCCATTGGCTTCGGCGTGCTGCCGGACGACGGCGGCATCGTGCTGGGCGGGCTGCCTCGCGTCTCCCGTTCAATCAACTGGGTGCGCGTAGCCCAGCGTTTTCCGGTCAAAATCATGGTCGATAAACCGGATGCGGAGCTGTTTCGCATCGGCGCATCGGCGGTTGCCAGCCTTGAGCCGCAATAATGAATATATTCCATTATCTGCCTCTGCCGCTGGTCAGGCTGCTGGCATTTTTCCATGAAGAGCTCAGCGAGCGGCGGCCAGGGCGGTTGCCGCAAACGATCCAGCTGTGGACAGGCTGCCTGCTGGTCGTGCTGATCTCAATGACCTTCCAGATCCCATTTCTGGCGATCTCACTGGCGGTGCTGTTTTACGGCGTGCAGTCCAACGCGTTTTACACCAAATTTGTGGCGATCCTGTTCGTCGTGGCTACCGTCATGGAAATCGCCAGCCTATTTTTGATCTACAAATGGGCCTACAGCTACCCGTTGATCCGCATGATCGTCGCCAGTCTGGTGGTGCTGGGCAGCATGTTTATGATGCGCACCCACAAGTTGGGGCTGCTATTTTTCGCCGTCGCCATTATCGCGGTATATGGCCAGACTTTCCCCGGCATGCTTGACTATCCTGAGATCGTCGTGCGGCTGACGCTATGGTGCATTGTGGTCGGTCTCTATCCCACGTTGCTGATGGTTCTGCTGGGAGTCCTCTGGTTTCCGAGCCGCGCCGGAAACCAGATGCGCGAAGCGCTGCATGCCAGGCTTGCCGATGCGCTCCGTCATCTGACGGCGGGCGCAGCGCCGCTGGCAGAAAAGTACGTTGAGCGAGAAGCGCTGGCGCTGCAAAAGCTCAACGTGTTCTGTATGGCCGATGACGCTGAATGGCGAAAACGTAGCGCCTGGTGGCAAAGCTGCGTCGCGACTGTGACCTATCTGTACAGCACGCTCAACCGCTTTCACGGTGATGCGGCGGAACAGCATCCAGCGCTAATGCAAAAACTGAGCGGCGAAATCACTGCGCTGCAGCAGGCCATCTCGCAGGGTGAAGTCTGGCAAAGTCGCTGGGTATTAAGCGCAGAAGAACGCAAAGCCGCGCGCGAGTGTGGGCTGGAAAACGTTTGTCACCAGCTTCTTGAACTGGGTCGTCTGGATCCTGACACGCCAGCGACCCCCTCGGCTAAAGAGCCGTCAATGGCGGCTGACGCATTCAGCAACCCCGCCTACATTCGCTATGCGCTGAAAACGTTATTGGCCTGTATGATTTGCTATGTCTTCTATTCCGGCGTCGATTGGGAAGGCATCCATACCTGCATGCTCACCTGCATTATTGTCGCCAACCCCAGCATCGGTTCGTCATATCAGAAAATGGCGCTGCGCTTTGGCGGGGCGCTGTGCGGCGCGGTGCTGGCACTGCTGGTGACGATATTCATCATGCCGTGGCTGGACAATATCGTAGAACTGCTGTGCCTGTTGGCGCCAATACTGCTGATTGCCTCGTGGATTGCCACCGGCTCCGAACGGTCGTCCTACATCGGCACCCAGATAATCGTCACCTTCGCCTTAGCCACCCTCGAGAACGTTTTTGGCCCGGTTTACGATCTGGTCGAGATCCGCGATCGCGCGGTCGGTATTCTGGTCGGCACCGCCGTTTCGGCGGTGATCTACACCTTTATCTGGCCGGAAAGCGAAGCTGGCGCGCTACCCAAAAAACTGTCGACGGCATTAGGTATGCTCAGCAAAATGCTGCGCGTCCCACAGCAGGATCCCACCACTCAGCGCAGTTGGCTACAGTTGCGCATTGGCTGCCATGCGGCTCTCAATAGCTGTGAGGAAATGTGCGATCGCGTGGCGCTGGAACGTCAATTGCCCGACGAAACGCGTCTGCAGTTGCTAAACCATAGCCGAAGCGTTATTCGCCAGGGACGTAAAATTCTCTATGCCTGGGACAACGCGCCGGCTCCAGACCCGCGTCTGGCGGACGCGCTGGAGCACTATGCGGCGAGCCTGGCTACGGGCACCAGTACGCCACCGTCTTCCGACATCGATACATCATCTACCTCATCCGAACAGGCGCAACGCGTGATGCAGCAGATAGCCCGTTTACCCGACTGGACTCGTCCGGCACCAACGCTCGCCGGGAAACAGGCGCAAGGAGCCCTATCACAATGACCCGTCACTTTTCTCGTTTATTGCTATGCGGCCTGCTTACCGGCGCCACGGCGCTCTCCGGCTGCGCTTTAATCCGTAAAGATTCCGCCCCGCATGCGCAGCTTCAGCCAGAGCAAATCAAGCTGGCCGATGATATCCATCTGGCGAGCCAGGGCTGGCCACAGGCGCAGTGGTGGCGGCAGTTTAACGATCCGCAGCTCACAGCGCTGATTGATAAGACGCTCGCCGGTTCGCATACGCTGGCCGAGGCAAAGCTGCGTGAAGACAAAGCGCAAGCGCAGGCCGACCTGCTGGAAGCCGGTTCACAGCTGCAAATGGCAGCCTTAGGCATGATTAACCGCCAGCGCGCCTCCGCCAATGGCTTCCTTGGCCCCTACGCGCTGGACGCCCCGCGGCTGGGGATGGATGGTCCGTACTACACGGAAGCCACCGTCGGCTTAGTTGCCGGGTTTGATCCCGACCTGTGGGGCGCGCACCGCTCCGCCGTTTCAGCGGCCATTGGCGCGCAGAACGCCAGCCTCGCAGAAACCGCGGCGGTAGAACTGTCGCTCTCCGTCGCCGTCGCGCAGCTGTATTACAGCATTCAGGCCAGCTATCAGATGCTCGACCTGCTGGAGCAAACCCGCAGCGTCATTGACTACGCGGTGCAGGCGCATCAGAGCAAAGTCGCGCAGGGCCTGGAAGCCAAAGTGCCGTACCACGGCGCACGGGCGCAGATCCTGGCGGTAGAGAAACAAATTGCGGCCACCAAAGGGCAAATCAAAGAAACTCGCGAATCGCTGCGCGCGTTGATGGGCGCGGGTGCCGACGGGTTACCGGAGATTAAGCCCGTAGCACTGCCGCAGGTGCAAGCGGGCGTTCCCGCTACGCTCTCCTACGATCTGCTCGCCCGTCGCCCGGACCTTCAGGCCATGCGCTGGTACGTGCAGGCCTCGCTCGACCAGGTCGACGCGGCGCGAGCGCTGTTCTATCCGAGCTTCGATATCAAAATGTTCTTTGGCCTCGACGCCATTCATATTGACGATCTGTTCAAGGGGACCAGTCGGCAAATTAACTTCATCCCCGGCCTGCGCCTGCCGCTGTTCGACGGCGGTCGCCTGAACGCCAACCTGCAAAACACGCGCGCCAGCAGCAACATGCTGATTGAGCGCTACAACCAGTCGGTGCTCAACGCGGTGCGCGACGTAGCGATCGGCGGTACGCGCCTGCAAACGCTGAGCGATGAACGGCAGATGCAAGCAGAGCGCGTCGAGGCGATGCGCTATGGTCAAAGCGCCGCCGAAGCCGCCTTTAACCGCGGTCTTGGCAGTCGGTTACAGGCTACCGAAGCGCGCCTGCCGGTACTCGCCGAGCAAATGTCGCTGCTGATGCTCGACACCCAGCGGGTGATTCAGAGCCTCCAGCTGATTAAATCCCTCGGCGGCGGCTATCAAAGCAGCCCGGCCAAGCCGCAGTAGCGTCGACGCCACGCCAGCTCGCCGCGTGATGAACGTCACGCGGCTTTTTCTTTCGACACGTCAAATATGACGACAGCCTGTTTTTCGTCAGGGTTTTGACCAAAAATCACCCGTAATATCAGGGAATGCCCACAATAAAAAAGTGGCATAAAAGATGCATACTGAGGGCGACAGCGCGTATGCGCGATTTGATTAACTGGAGCGAGACCGATGAAAAAAGTCGTCACGGTTTGCCCGTATTGCGCATCAGGTTGCAAAATCAACCTGGTGGTCGATAACGGAAAAATCGTCCGGGCGGAGGCGGCTCAGGGGAAAACCAACCAGGGTACCCTGTGTCTGAAAGGCTATTACGGCTGGGATTTTATTAACGATACCCAGATCCTGACGCCACGTCTGAAAACCCCAATGATTCGTCGCCAGCGTGGCGGCAAGCTGGAATCCGTCTCCTGGGACGAAGCGCTGAATTACGTGGCCGATCGCCTGAGCGCGATCAAAGCGAAATACGGCCCGGATGCCATTCAGACTACCGGTTCCTCACGCGGGACGGGTAACGAAACTAACTACGTCATGCAAAAATTCGCGCGCGCCGTTATTGGTACCAATAACGTCGACTGCTGCGCTCGCGTCTGACACGGCCCTTCGGTTGCAGGTCTGCACCAATCGGTCGGTAACGGCGCAATGAGTAACGGCATCAACGAAATTGATGACACTGACTTAGTCTTTATCTTCGGGTACAACCCGGCAGATTCCCACCCTATCGTGGCGAATCACGTGATTAACGCCAAACGTAAAGGGGCGAAAATCATCGTTTGCGATCCGCGCAAAATTGAAACCGCGCGCATTGCTGACATGCATATCGCGTTGAAAAACGGCTCGAATATCGCGCTGCTCAACGCTATGGGCCATGTCATTATTGAAGAAAACCTGTACGACCAGGCGTTTGTCGCCAGCCGTACTGAAGGTTTTGAAGAGTACCGTAAGATTGTTGAAGGCTACACGCCAGAGTCTGTCGAAGACATCACCGGCGTCAGCGCGCAGGAAATTCGTCAGTGCGCGCGCATGTATGCCACTGCGAAAAGCGCGGCCATCCTGTGGGGTATGGGTGTGACCCAGTTCTATCAGGGCGTGGAAACCGTACGTTCACTGACCAGCCTCGCGATGCTAACCGGCAACCTCGGTAAGCCTAGCGTGGGCGTTAACCCGGTTCGCGGCCAGAACAACGTTCAGGGTGCCTGCGACATGGGCGCGCTGCCGGATACCTATCCGGGCTATCAGTACGTGAAAGATCCGGCTAACCGTGAGAAATTCGCCAAGGCCTGGGGCGTGGACAGCCTGCCTGCGCACACCGGCTATCGCATCAGCGAGCTGCCGCACCGTGCGGCGCATGGCGAAGTGCGCGCGGCGTACATCATGGGTGAAGACCCGTTACAGACCGATGCTGAACTCTCTGCGGTGCGCAAAGGGTTCGAAGATCTGGAACTGGTTATCGTCCAGGATATCTTTATGACCAAAACCGCGGCGGCGGCGGATGTGATTTTACCGTCTACGTCATGGGGCGAGCATGAAGGCGTCTTTACCGCGGCGGACCGTGGCTTCCAGCGCTTCTTTAAAGCCGTTGAGCCGAAGTGGGATCTGAAAACGGACTGGCAGATTATCAGTGAAATCGCCACCCGTATGGGCTATCCGATGCACTACAACAACACCCAGGAAATCTGGGACGAGTTGCGTCATCTGTGCCCGGACTTCTACGGTGCCACCTACGAGAAAATGGGCGAACTGGGCTTTATCCAGTGGCCTTGCCGCGATACCTCCGATGCCGACCAGGGCACGACCTATCTCTTCAAAGAGAAGTTCGACACCCCGAACGGCCTGGCGCAGTTCTTTACCTGCGACTGGGTAGCGCCAATCGACAAACTCACCGACGAGTATCCGATGGTGCTCTCTACGGTGCGTGAAGTCGGCCACTACTCTTGCCGTTCGATGACCGGCAACTGTGCGGCGCTGGCGGCGCTGGCGGATGAACCGGGCTATGCCCAGATCAACACCGCCGATGCGGCGCGTTTAGGTATCGAAGATGAAGCGCTGGTGTGGGTTAACTCCCGCAAAGGCCGCATCATCACCCGCGCGGCGGTCAGCGATCGTCCGAACAAGGGCGCGATTTACATGACCTACCAGTGGTGGATTGGGGCCTGTAATGAGCTGGTAACCGAGAACTTAAGCCCGATTACCAAAACGCCTGAGTATAAGTACTGCGCCGTTAACGTTGAGCCGATTGCCGACCAGCGTGCCGCCGAGCAGTATGTGATTGATGAGTACAATAAGCTGAAGGCTCGCCTGCGCGAAAGCGCAATGGGCTAAGCGGACTCGTTTCAACGCCCCCATTCGGGGGCGTTTTTTTATCCTGCCAATCTCTTTATACTGCCCACTTCCTCGACTACCTACATAATAAGATGAAACGACTTTTAGCATTGTTGTGGCTAGCCGCGCTGGCGGTCCACGCGGAAGAGCCGGGCAGCCAGTATCAGCAGGCCGCGGAGGCCGGAGATGCGCGTGCGCAGTACTATCTGGCCGATACCTGGTTTAGCTCTGGCGACCTGAGTAAAGCCGAATTCTGGGCGCAAAAAGCCGCTGACGGCGGCGATGCCGATGCCAGCGCCCTGCTGGCGCAGATCAAAATTACTAATCCCGTGAGCCTCGACTATCCCGAAGCCAAAGCGCTGGCGGAGAAAGCCGTCAAAGCGGGCAGCCGTGCCGGTGACGTTATCCTGGCGCGTATTCTTATCAACAGCCAGGCAGGGCAAACCGACTATCCACGGGCGATTACCCTGCTCCAGCAGGCGTCGATGAACGCCGAGAGCGATTTCGCCGTTGACGCACAAATGCTGTTGGGGCTGATTTACGCCAACGGTGTCGGCGTGAAAGAAGATGATGAGAAGGCCACGGACTACTTCAAAAACAGCTCGTCGCTCTCGCGCACTGGCTACTCAGAATACTGGGCCGGAATGATGTTCCTCAGCGGTGAGAAAGGCTTCATTACGCCGAACAAGCAGAAGGCGCTACAGTGGCTGAATTTGAGCTGTACGGAAGGGTTTGATACCGGGTGTGAAGAGTTTGATAAGCTGAGTGCGGAGTAACGACATTGCATCGACCGGTCCCCTCGCCCCTTTGGGGAGAGGGTTAGGGTGAGGGGCATGTCGATTCGGCGTTAAACCCTCACCCCAGCCCTCTCCCTTAAAAAGGGAGAGGGGGCACATCGTGCCCACCAAAACGTTCATCAACTTCCATCCCAAAAACAATAACGCCGGGCAAGCCCGGCGTTATCTTTTTCTCTATTTACTGGTCAGCGGTTTTATCAAACTTGCCCAACATCTCGCGCTCATACGCCAGCGCTTTCTTGCGGTCAAATTTGTGTTCCCACTTGGCAATCACCAGCACCGCCAGTGCGTTACCCACCACGTTCAGCGCGGTACGCGCCATATCGAGGATACGGTCCACACCGGCAATAAACGCCAGGCCTTCCAGCGGAATCCCAACGCTGCCCAGCGTCGCCAGTAGCACCACGAAGGAGACGCCCGGTACGCCTGCGATCCCTTTCGAGGTCACCATCAGCGTCAGCACCAGCACGATTTCCTGCCAGATAGACAGGTCGATACCGTATAGCTGGGCAATAAAGATAGCCGCGATGCTCTGGTACAGCGTGGAACCGTCGAGGTTAAAGGAGTAGCCGGTCGGCACCACGAAACTGGTGATCGACGCCGGTGCGCCGTAGGCTTCCATCTTCTCGATAATACGCGGCAGAACGCTCTCAGAGCTGGCGGTGGAGTACGCCAGAATCAGCTCGTCCTTCAGGATGCGAATCAGGATCCAGATGCTCAGCCCGCAAATGCGCGCCACGATGCCCAGCACCACCAGCGCGAAGAACAGAATCGCGAAGTGTACCAGCAGCACCAGTTTGGCCAGCGGCCACAGCGAGGCGAAACCAAAGTTAGCCACCGTCACGGCGATCAGCGCGAAAACACCGACAGGGGCATAGCGCATCACCATGTGGGTGACTTTAAACATGGTTTCCGAGATAGAGCGGAATACCGTCACCAGCGGCTCACGATGCGTCGCCGGCAGCGAGGAGAGACCCAGGCCGAACAGCACCGAGAAGAAGATGATTGGCAGCATGTCGCCTTTCGCCATCGAGGCGATGATGTTGGTCGGCACCAGCGACAGGATGGTTCCCATCAGGCCATGCGCGTGGCTCTGCACCTCTGCGGTGGTACTTTGGTATTTCGAAATATCCACCGTTGCCAGTTGCGACATATCGATACCGGCACCCGGCTGGAACACGTTCGCCATGGTGATACCGATAATGATCGCAATCGTGGTGATCACTTCGAAATAGATGATGGTTTTGGCGCCAATTCTCCCCAACTGTTTTGCATCGCCAACACCGGCTATTCCGACAATCAGCGTCGAAATAACAATCGGCACAACAATCATTTTAATCAGATGGATGAAAATATCGCCAGCAGGGGACAGCAGATTCATAACCAGCCAGTCGCGGCTATCGCTATGATAATGCAGATAACTACCCAGAATAATACCCAGAATCAGGGCAATAAGAATTTGCCAGGCTAAGCTGACACGTGCTTTCTTCATAACGGCAAACTTCCTCAATGAAAAATACCATGCCATACGGGAATGGTATCCACTTGAAAGGGGGTGATTTGTGTTGCGTTTACTTTTAGAGGTTTTTAACGCGCAATATCAGTATCATCTGCATGGCGTCTCATGCAACCCTTTCAGTTCAGAGCTTTTCACCAGCCAAATCTATATTACCGCTAATTTCTACCAATAATTATTTATAAGTTTTTGTTATAAAAATAAAAAAATTCGCGGCTTTTCTATAAATCCCCTTCCGTAATTATTTTTGTTCAAAGAATCAAATGAACGTTATTTGAACAATTCCATTATTGCGTGATCTGCCGCGCAAATAGTAAACAAAGCGCCATATACCTCTGTTATTAACTTTTATGAGACATATTATTAACATCTTACAAGGAGAAAAAAAGCATGAGCCAAATTCACAAACACCCTATTCCTGCAAATATTGCAGACCGCTGCCTGATTAACCCGGAGCAATACCAGACCAAATACCACCAGTCAGTCACGAACCCGGATGCGTTCTGGGGTGAAGAGGGCAAAATCCTCGACTGGATGCGCCCTTACACTAAAGTCAAAAACACCTCCTTTGCGCCTGGTAACGTCTCTATCAAGTGGTATGAAGACGGCACGCTGAACCTGGCGGCGAACTGCCTTGACCGCCATCTGGCGACACGTGGCGACCAGACCGCCATCATCTGGGAAGGCGACGACGCCACTCAGAGCAAACACATTACTTATCGCGAGCTGCATCGCGACGTCTGCCGCTTCGCCAACACCCTGCTCTCTCTGGGCGTGAAAAAAGGCGACGTGGTGGCTATCTATATGCCGATGGTGCCGGAAGCCGCGGTGGCGATGCTGGCCTGCGCCCGTATTGGCGCGATCCACTCGGTGATTTTCGGCGGCTTCTCGCCGGAGGCCGTCGCCGGTCGTATCATCGACTCCAGCGCTTGCCTGGTGATCACTTCCGATGAAGGCGTTCGCGCCGGGCGCAACGTACCGCTGAAAAAGAACGTCGACGACGCGCTGAAAAACCCGAACGTCAAAACCATCAGAAATGTCGTGGTGCTGAAGCGCACCGGCGGCAATATCGACTGGCATGAAGGCCGCGACCTGTGGTGGCACGACCTGCAGGAGAAAGCCAGCGACCAGCACCAGCCTGAAGAGATGAATGCGGAAGATCCGCTGTTTATCCTCTATACCTCCGGCTCCACCGGCAAGCCAAAGGGCGTTCTGCACACCACCGGTGGCTATCTGGTGTACGCCGCAACCACCTTTAAATATGTCTTCGACTACCATCAGGGCGACATCTACTGGTGTACTGCCGACGTGGGCTGGGTCACCGGTCACAGCTACCTGCTGTACGGGCCACTGGCCTGCGGTGCAACCACGCTGATGTTCGAGGGCGTGCCAAACTGGCCAACGCCGGCACGTATGTGCCAGGTGGTGGATAAGCACAAGGTTAATATTCTCTATACCGCACCGACGGCGATTCGTGCGCTGATGGCGGAAGGCGACAAAGCCACCGCGGGCACCGACCGCTCTTCCCTGCGCATTCTGGGCTCCGTCGGCGAGCCGATTAACCCGGAAGCCTGGGAGTGGTACTGGAAGCAGATCGGCAACGAGAAATGCCCGGTGATGGACACCTGGTGGCAGACCGAAACCGGCGGCTTCATGATTACCCCGCTGCCGGGCGCAACCGAGCTGAAGGCCGGTTCCGCCAGCCGTCCGTTCTTTGGCGTACAGCCAGCGCTGGTGGATAACGAAGGCCATCCACAAGAAGGCGCCACCGAGGGCAACCTGGTGATCACCGACTCCTGGCCGGGCCAGGCGCGTACTCTGTTCGGTGACCACGAACGCTTTGAACAGACCTACTTCTCCACCTTCAAAAACATGTACTTCAGCGGCGACGGCGCGCGTCGTGATGAAGACGGTTACTACTGGATCACCGGTCGCGTCGACGACGTACTGAACGTCTCCGGCCACCGTCTGGGTACCGCGGAAATCGAATCGGCGCTGGTGTCACATCCGAAAATTGCCGAAGCGGCGGTGGTGGGTATTCCACACAGCATTAAAGGCCAGGCCATTTATGCCTACGTCACGCTGAACCACGGCGAAGAGCCAACGCCAGCGCTGTACACCGAAGTGCGTAACTGGGTGCGTAAAGAAATTGGCCCGCTGGCGACGCCGGACGTCCTGCACTGGACCGACTCGCTGCCGAAAACCCGTTCAGGCAAGATCATGCGCCGCATTCTGCGCAAGATCGCCGCTGGCGACACCAGCAACCTGGGCGATACCTCAACGCTCGCCGATCCGGGCGTGGTGGAAAAACTGCTGGAAGAGAAGCAGGCCATCACGATGCCGTCATAAGAGCAGGCTTTCCCCTCTCCTGTCACCGGGAGAGGGCCGGGGTGAGGGTGTCATCGCCGTACACCGCCCCTCACCCTTTCCTTCTTCCTGCGGAAGAAGGAACAGTACGGTGTTCTGATTTGCACAACAAAAAACACGACTCAAAAAACCTCTGGAGACTCTGTGATGAATGATCAAATTTGTCAGCAGATAGAAGGTAGTGCGCATTTCAGGGAGCTCGTCGAAAAACGGCAACGGTTTGCCACCTTCTTATCGCTGATTATGTTAGTGGTGTACGTCGGTTTTATTTTACTCATCGCCTTCGCGCCAGGCTGGCTTGGCACGCCGCTACACGCGGGTACCAGCGTCACCCGCGGCATTCCGATTGGTATCGGCATTATTGTGATTTCTTTTGTTCTGACCGGCATATACGTCTGGCGGGCTAACAATGAATTCGATCGCCTGAACAAGGCCGTCCTGCGCGAGGTAAAAGCATCATGAAGAAAGTCCTGACGGCGCTAGCCGCCACACTTCCTTTTGCGGCCAGCGCGGCGGATGCCCTGAGCGGCCCGGTCGAACGCCAGCCGACCAACTGGCAGGCGATTATCATGTTCCTGATTTTCGTCGTCCTGACGCTGTATATCACCTGGTGGGCGTCGAAGCGCGTACGTTCGCGTAACGATTACTACACCGCCGGCGGCAACATTACCGGCTTCCAGAACGGGCTGGCGATTGCCGGTGACTTTATGTCGGCGGCGTCGTTCCTCGGCATCTCCGCGCTGGTCTACACCTCCGGCTACGACGGGCTGATCTACTCGCTCGGCTTCCTCGTCGGCTGGCCGATCATCCTGTTCCTGATTGCCGAACGCCTGCGTAACCTCGGCCGCTATACCTTTGCCGATGTGGCCTCCTACCGACTGAAGCAGGGGCCAATCCGCATGCTCTCCGCCTGCGGCTCGCTGGTGGTCGTCGCGCTGTACCTGATTGCTCAGATGGTGGGCGCGGGTAAGCTTATCGAACTGCTGTTCGGCCTCAACTACCACGTCGCCGTGGTGCTGGTCGGCGTGTTGATGGTGATGTACGTGCTGTTTGGCGGCATGCTCGCCACCACGTGGGTGCAGATCATTAAAGCCGTCCTGCTGCTATTCGGCGCCAGCTTTATGGCCTTTATGGTGATGAAGCACGTCGGCTTCAGCTTCAATAATCTGTTCACCGAAGCGATGGCGGTGCACCCGAAAGGCGCTGCGATCATGAGCCCTGGCGGGCTGGTGAAAGACCCGATATCGGCGCTGTCGTTGGGCCTCGGACTGATGTTTGGTACCGCCGGTCTGCCGCACATCCTGATGCGTTTCTTCACCGTGAGCGATGCGGGCGAAGCGCGTAAGAGCGTGTTCTACGCCACCGGCTTTATGGGCTACTTCTACATCCTGACCTTTATCATCGGCTTCGGCGCGATCATGCTGGTGGGGGCAAACCCGGCGTTTAAAGACGCGGCGGGCGCGCTGATTGGCGGTAACAACATGGCGGCGGTTCATCTGGCCGATGCCGTTGGCGGTAACCTGTTCCTGGGCTTTATCTCTGCGGTCGCTTTCGCCACTATTCTGGCAGTGGTTGCGGGTCTGACGCTGGCCGGTGCTTCAGCGGTCTCTCACGACCTGTACGCCAACGTCTTCAAGAAAGGCGCGACCGAGCGTGAAGAGCTGAAGGTCTCGAAAATCACCGTACTGGTGCTGGGCGTGGTGGCGATTCTGCTGGGCATCCTGTTCGAGAATCAGAACATCGCGTTTATGGTGGGTCTGGCGTTCTCCATCGCGGCAAGCTGCAACTTCCCGATCATTCTGCTCTCCATGTACTGGTCAAGACTGACCACTCGTGGCGCCATGATCGGCGGCTGGCTGGGCCTGCTGACAGCGGTGGTGCTGATGATCCTCGGCCCAACTATTTGGGTGACGATCCTTGGCCACGAGAAGGCGATCTTCCCGTATGAGTACCCGGCGCTGTTCTCCATTGCCATCGCCTTTATCGGTATCTGGTTCTTCTCCGCCACCGATAACTCCGAAGAAGGTAATCGTGAACGCGAGCAGTTCCGCGCGCAGTTCATCCGTTCGCAGACCGGTCTGGGCATCGACCAGGGCCGTGCGCATTAATGTCATCCTCCCCGGCCTTATGGCCGGGGATCACAGTTTATCGCCCCTGAGGTGAGATCTATCACAGCGACCTGCGCGAAATAAGCCACCAGCTTCACATTAAATATTTCCAGGTTGTGAAGAACATTCCATCCCCGTCTATTTCCCGCTTCCCCGCCAGAATTCGCATTTATTGTTCCCTGCCGCTCGGCTAAATATTTCTATGCTCCCGTGGCTAATATTATTAGTGAATAACAAAAACAAACACTTATTAATTCATTTCGCCTATCCTACAGGAGCAATAATTCATGAAACGTCTAATCTGTGCCAGCGTAATAGGAATGAGTAGTCTGCTGGCGACCAGCGTCGCCTTCGCCCAGCAGGACGTCACGCTAAGAATGTCATGGTGGGGCGGAAAATCACGGCACGAGGTGATGCTTAACGCGCTACAGGCATTTGAAGCACGCAACCCTGGCATTAAAGTGAACGCCGAATATATGGGCTGGGACGGCTATCTGGAGCGGATGACCACGCAAATATCCGGTGGTATTGCCCCGGACGTGATGCAGATTAACTGGCCCTGGTTCCCGATATTTTCCCGCACCGGCGACGGTTTTTACGATATCAACACGCTCAGCGACACCTTTGATTTGAGCCAATACCCGGCCAAAGAGTTAAAGTCGACCACCATTAACGGCAAGCTGAACGCCATTCCGATCTCACTCAACGTGCCGGGTTTTTATTACAACACCGAAACCTGGAAAAAAGCCGGGCTGGCCTTCCCGAAAAACTGGGATGACCTTTTTGCCGCAGGGAAAGTGTTTAAAGAAAAGCTCGGCGATGAGTATTACCCGCTTATCTTTGGCGATCAGGATACGTTCCTGATGGTGAACTGCTATATGTCACAGAAATACAATACGCCCATGTTTACCCCCGACGGCAATCACTTTGCCTGGAATCAAGAGCAGTGGCGTGAAGCCTTCCGCTTTATTCAGCGGCTGGTAAGCGATCACGTTATCCCCGGCCCAAAATACCTGGCCTCATTCGGCAAATTTGACTTTATCGACACCAAATACTGGCAGGACGGCAAATGGGCAGGTACCTACACCTGGAACGTGGTGATCCAGTACTACGCGCCAAAGCTGACGCCACCGGCGAAGCTGGTGCTGGGCGATTATGTGATGTACCCCGGCGCCACCAACGCCAGCGCCTACTTCAAAGTGTCGCTGACCTATGCCATCAGCAAAGACACAAAGCATCCAAAAGAGGCGGCGAAACTGATGAATTTCCTGCTTAACGATCCGCAGGCGATTGCCGCCATCAAGCTGGAAAACGGCATTCCGCTGAGCAAAATAGCGGTGAAAACGCTGACCGACGATGGCACCCTGACCGAGGAAAATCCCTCCGTCGCCGGGTTTAATGCAGCGCAAAAGCTCAAATCGGAATCAACGGCAACCTCGTGGATGGAAGATCAAAAAATGCAGTCCTTCTTCCAGGAGGCGCGGCAGAATATGGACTACGGCAGGATGACGCCGGATCAGGCGGCGGATGACTTTGTCACCAAGGCTGAGCGATTGATGAAGCGGTCTGCTGCGCGGAGTTAGCGACGTTGGTGTCACCTCAAAGGGAAACGGGGGCGTTTGGAGTACGTGCGTTTTGCGCCCCCCTTTTAAGGGGGAAGGCGAATACTCCTCCCCCCATTTTTAAACGCGCTTACGACCGCATCAGTAGCAGCGTTTTAATCTCAAACGGCGTAAACGTCAGCGTCACACAGCCCTCCGCCACGGCAATCTCCTCTTCTACCACCTCCATCAGGTTGGCAATAAAGCAGCGCGAAATACCGTCCGGCAGTTGGACCGTCGTCGTCGCCTGTACGCCGTCAAACTCGTAGACGCGCAGCGCCAGCGCGTCCGCGTTCTCCGCGCGCTTCACCGTCTCCAGGCAGATATGCGGCGAGTCACAGGCGATAAACGACGCGCCGCTCGCTTCAGGCTGCCCCTTCTCGCCAGTGCATACTCGCAGCGGATTGTTGAACAGATACGCTTCCCGGTTAACCAGTCCCACCACTTCATCACCGCAGTGCGGGAACAGCGCGTAGGAAAAACGGTGCTCGCCGGCGTCAGCGTTCTCCCCCGGGTAACGCTGCGAGCGCAGCAGGTTCAGATCCAGCACGCCGTCTTTGGCATAATGCCCATACTTGCTGTCGTTGAGCAGCGCCACGCCGTAGTCCGGTTGCGAATAGTCAATCCATTTATGCGCGCAGATTTCAAACTGCGCCGCATCGTAGATGTTGTTAACGCGGGCGCTACGCTGGATTTTGCCAAACTGAATATCGCAGCTGACGCGTTCGCTCAACACGTTAACGGCGAAAGCGGTACGCAACATTTTATCGCTTTCATGCCAGTCGACACGGGTCTCAAAGGTCAGCCGCTTGCTGCCCGGCAACAGGCTGATTTTCTGCGTTAAGGTGGAGTGGCCGTAGCGATAGTGCTGTTCAACCACCGCCGCCGCGCCTTCCTGATAGGCCGTCGTGTCCACCAGTGCAAAGCAGTCCGGTTCACGTTGGCGATAGGTGATATCGATATCCCAGCAGTTGCCGCAGATATCGTCATACACTGCCAGCCGATTGCCGACCGTGTCAGGCTGCAGCAACGAACGCCCGGCCTGTTTATCCACCAGCGCCACAATGTGCCCCTGCGTGTTAAAGTCGACTCGCAGCAGGTCGTTCTCCAGACGCTGCGGCTGCGCAATAATATCCGGCAACACCGCAGCTACGGCTTCATCAATGACCCGATAGCCAAATGCCGGAACGGCCACCCGCATCGGCGTATCCGCCAGCATCAGCCACTCCTCGCGATCGAAACCGCTCAGATTATGAATGACAAACGCGCTGCGCTGCGTCAGGTTGGCGCGAATCAGCTGTTCGACCTCTGCCAGCAGCGTTTGATAGCGGTCAACGGATTCGTCATACACCCGCGTAATGGATGAGCCAGGGAGAATATCGTGGAACTGATACAGCAGCATTTCGCGCCAGATCGCGTCAAGCCGTGCAGCAGGATAGTCCCCTTCACCGTGAAACCATCGGCGACTGGCTACCAGCTCAAGCTCACGTAGCGCGTTCTCCAGCTTACGATTGAACCACTTATTTCGCGCCTGAGTCGTCAACGTCCCCTGATGTTTTTCCAGATACAACTCGCCGTGATAGTGAGGATAACGCTCACGGCCCTGCGCGATATGGTGGAAAAAGTCGATGGCATAACCCTGTGTGACCGGCGCAATACCGCTGAGATTTTTCATTCGCCGCAGCCGCTCCAGATGCTCTTCGCCGGGGCCGCCGCCGCCGTCGCCAATACCAAATAACATCAGCGCCTTATCGCATACCCCCGCTTCATGGTAGGACGTTTCAATACGCCGGATGCTGCGTGGCGCCGCTGGGCCATTGTAGGTCTCTTCCGGGAGCATATGCGCCAGCACGCCGCTGCCGTCAATGCCGTGCCAGATAAAGGTATGGTGGGGAAAGGCGTTATGCTCGTTCCACGACAGCTTCTGCGTCATAAAGTAGTCAATACCAGACTTCTGCATAATCTGTGGCAGGTTGGCGTTGTAACCGAAGACGTCCGGCAGCCACAGCATCTGCGTAGCGCGGCCAAATTCGCGCAGAAAGAATTGCCGTCCGTAAAGGAATTGCCGCACCAGTGATTCGCCGGAGGGGACGTTGGTATCGGCCTCAACCCACATATCCCCTTGAATTTCAAAGCGCCCTTCCCGCACCTGACGCTGCACCCGCGCATAGAGCTGTGGGTAATCCTCTTTAACCCACTGGAACAGCTGCGGCTGGCTGGCGCCAAAGTGATAGTCCGGGTAGCGCGCTAACAGATCCAGCGCAGTGGCGAAGGTCCGCCCACCTTTGCGCCTGGTTTCGCGAATCGGCCACAGCCAGGCGAGGTCGATATGCGCATGACCGATGCCGACGACGCTGAGCGTCGGGTCGCCGCCTTGCTTCAGCAGTTCGACCGCCAGCGCCTGCCGACAGGCCGCCACCGCATCGGCGGTGTAGCAAGTCAGCCCGTTGAGCGCTTCGCTCAGGCACACCAGCACTCGCTTAAAACGGGCGGAGGATCGTTCCAGGCACTTCAGCAGATCGGCCAGTACCCAGGCGTCGTAATACAGATCGCGCAGCGGCACGTTGCAGGTTGCGATATGCGCCTGCGCCAGCACGCCGCTACGCAGCGATCCAAAAAGATCGTTGCAGGCCAGTTCCAGCCACAGATCGATCTCGCGCGCGCCATCCAGTTGCAGCACCACTTTCCCCGCCTGTCCAAGGCTGGGTTCAAAGGTGGAATCCACGTTGGTCAACCCCCTGCGCGGCGTGCCGTCGGCTTCGACAACCAGCGCCTCGCCGCCACAGTCGAACAACAGCACCACCTCGTCTTCCGATATCCTTTCCGATACCACGCCTCGTACGTTCACCCACGCGCAGTCCCACAGTTTGCCCCAGCGCTCACCGAGGCGAAACACGTGCGGCTCTCCCTGATGGCGCTGGGTAAAAGGCACCGGTTCTGGCGTGATAAAGCCCTCGACCGTTAATGTGCTTTGCGGCGTGTAGATATTCTCGTTTATTTTTTGCAGCTGATAGTCAATATCACGCAGCAATTTCTCATCAAAGCTGAGCATGCGATAGTCCTTTATATAAGAAGGGAGAGAATCGAATGCAGTAGATAAGTTTGAAATAGTAAAATCTGTGAGCCACGACAGAAATAACGTGATTATTGTCAAAGGTCGTTAACGGTCACATTTCATTTTCGATATAACGACCAATATCACAACTTTCTCTTGCCTCACGCTGAGCGCCATCACAATAAATATTTTAATTTCGTGACCATAAATCCATAAGTAAAACACCCACCGGCTCAGAACATAACTATTTCGTCGCCAACCATTTAATTTTCAACTGACAATTTATGCTAAACGAAAATCTGCAAAATTTATTTTTTCAACAAATACATGAAATCCAATTTAATTACTTTATCAATTTAAATGGAACCCAACAGAATGAAAACAGGACTCTTATATATATGTCTTATATTCGCCGGGCTGGGCACCGTTTTCCCTGTCCATTGCGCAGATAACGTTGTACTGCGCATGTCATGGTGGGGCGGTAAAGCCCGGCAGCAGCAAACCAACGCCGCGCTGGAGGCGTTTGAGAAACGCTACCCGTCAATCACGGTAAAAGCGGAAAATACCGGCTGGGACGGGCACCTGGCGCGAATGTCAGCGCAAATGTCGGGGGGCACTGAACCGGACGTCATGCAGACCAACTGGCCGTGGCTGTCGCTCTTTTCCCGCGACGGGAACGGTTATTACGACCTCAACGCGCTGAAAGAGATTATCGATCTCAGCCAGTTTTCGGCGCAGGATTTACAGTCCACCACCATTAACGGCAAACTCAACGGCCTGCCCATCTCGCTTAATGCCCCCGTGTTCTATTACAACACCGAAACCTGGCGCAAGGTGGGCCTTCCCTATCCGAAAACCTGGGACGACCTTTTCGCCGCCGGAAAAATCTTCCAGCAGCGGCTCGGTGACCGCTACTACCCGCTGGTGTTGGTCGACCAGGACGTCATGCTAATGATCAACAGCTACATGACACAGAAGTACAATACGCCGATGTTCACCGACGATGGCTACCATTTTGCCTGGAATCAGCAACGTTGGCGCGAAGCTTTTCGATTTATTCAGCGGCTGGTCGACGAGCACGTGATTCCGGGGCCGAAATATGTCGCCTCATTTGGCAAAGGCACCTTTCATGAAATGAAACCGTGGATTGCCGGAGAATGGGCCGGCGCCTACACCTGGAATATTGTGATTCGCGCTTACGTCAGTAACCTGACGCCACCCGCGACGCTGGCGCTCGGCCCGCATCTGATGCTGCCGGGGGCAAAGGAGGCGGGTATCTACTTCAAAGTGTCGCAAATGTTCACCATCAGCCGTCACACCAGGCACCCGAAAGAGGCGGCGATGCTGCTCAACTACCTGCTTAATGACCCACAGGCCGTTACCACGTTAGCGCTGGAGCGCGGCATTCCACTGAGCAAAATCGCCGTGAAAACGCTGACGGATAACGGCACCATCAATACGCAGGACCCGATTGTCGCCGGGCTAAATCAGGCTGTCGCGCTTGGTAGCCACCAGCGCACCACGCCAATGATGGAGGATTTTCAGATCCTCGCGCTGTTTGTCGCCGCCCGCGAAAACATGGATTACGGCAGGCAGACACCGGAGCAAGCGGCAGATGAATTTGTCCGCCGGGCCGAACGCATTCTCAGGAAATCGGCGCGCTGATCAAAGTCACGAAAATATCGGAGTCAGGTGACCGCTATCACGATTAACAAAGGGGAAAAGATGATGTTGATCACCTTAAATTTTTATCTATCGTGACCAACACCTCATTTTTACCGCCCGTTATCGCGAATCGCCGTTGCGTACCCCGCCGATGCGCGACATTTCAGTCCTCACTTTTTATGCTGAGTGTATTCGGACTCGGTCAGGCTGCGCGCAAAGCGGGCCAGACGTTGAGGGCTTAATAACAGCGGCAGAAACAGCGGGCTCCCGGCAGGCGGTGACGTCAGCCAGCGTTCCAGCGTATCGACATAGCGCAGAAGCTGGCTCTGATGTTGAATCAGCACATCAGCAGGCAGCGCATCATCGCCGTAACGATCGCGCCATAGCAGATCGACCATTGCGCTGGTCACCCGTGAGAACATCTGGCTGTAGACTTCCGCGTTGCGCCAGGCGGCGAACAAAAGTTCCAGCGAATCGTCAGGGCAGGTAATACGCGGCATGATTTCGCGCAGCGTTTGTACCGCGTTGGCAGCAAGGAAACAGGCGGCCTCTTTTTCCAGACGGATGAGCTGCCGTTGCTCCTGACCTTGCGCGGGATCGTCCGCCGGTATCAGCGGTTGCCAGGCCTGGAGCCAGTTGGCACTGCGGGTATCCATATGCAGTACCTGCTGCGCCTGAGAGACACTGTCCGGCACCTGGCTCTGATAATGCAGACGTCGGCCCAGCAGGTTAGGCGTTTTACACAGCCAGTCGTAGCTGGAGTAAAACAGCGACGCGAGCCGTTGCCGGTCCTGGATAGCGCGAAAGCGCAGCTGCCGCTGCTCGGCCCAGCGATCGAAGACCGACAGCGTAGCGCCATCGGTGGTCTGGTTAGCCGCCATCAGGCCCAGCAGATTGATGCTATTCGCTGAATCCATCACCCGGCTGTCTGGCATCCATTGCCAGCTAACGCGGGAAGTAATCGCCTCCACTTCGTTGCCGGTGGCGCTGATGGCCCAGCTCAGGCGGCCGCTGATTTCGTCCGCCAGATAGCAGGGCAGCGCCGTCCAGCCGTAGCCCGTGCCGACAAGGTCGTATTCGATCCACTTTTTATGGCCTGGCAGCGCGACGATGTGAGGATGGTTGGCAAAGCCGGGATGATAGTCGATTTCGGTCGCTTTAACGGCGGCGCGGACATCATCAGGCAAAGATGAGAGTACCGTCGCCAGCTGCTGGCGCGGCCAGCTGTCATCAATGAAATCGCGCAGCACCAGCTTTTTGCCAAAGCTGCGCAGCTGGCTCCATACGCTATACAGCCCCTGCTGCCAGCCTGCCGTTTGAAAGGCGGGCGTCGTTAAGCCAAGCACTACGCCGCTTAAATGCGGCAGTGCGGGAAGCAGCGGCGAAAATATCGCGGCATAGAAATGTTGCCAGAAATCCGGCGCGCTTTTTTCATCAAAAGCCAGCTCGGGAAATTTGCGCTTAATAATGTCGTCAGAGGGAGCCGCTTCTCCCTGTAGCCAGAACGAAAGGTTATTTTCTGCCAGATAACGATCGACGCGTTTTAAATACTGCAACGCGTAATTTTGCTGATGAATAAGGTTCTCGACGTTCAGTTTCAGACTTAACGGCGAGGGCGTTGCCAGAATAGAAAGCAGTTCCTGTTGGTGCAGGATGATGCCAGTGAAACCGTGCTGTTTCGCACTTTTCACTCCCTGAATAAACCAGGGCCAGTGCCAGATAAAGGTGCTATTCAGCTCCATCAATTGATGTGGAATACGTTTCATCGTCTCACCCTGCAAATAAATATGTGCTTATCATAATCGAGGATGTCATGAAAAAATATGCGCTGGTCGGTACTGGTGGTCGTGCCGGTTTATATATTTCCGCTATTGGCGGGCAATGGCGCGAGAATGCGAAGATGGTCGCCTTTTGCGACACTAACCAAACTCGTATGAACTACGCCAATACGCTGCTGCAAAAAGAAGGAGCCGAACCGGTCTCCACCTGGAAAGCGGCGCAGTTTGAAGAGATGATCCGCGAGACTCGCCCGGATATCGTCATCGTCACCACCATGGACCGCACCCACGATGATTACATCGTCCGCGCGCTGCACGCGGGTTGCGATGTGATCACCGAAAAACCGATGACCATCGACGAGAAGCGTGCGCTGCGCATTCTGGACGCCATCGAGGAGAGCGGGCACACGGTGCGCGTGGCCTTTAACTACCGCTACGCGCCGCACCACAGTAAGGTGCGCGAACTGCTGATGCAGGGCACGATCGGCAACGTGACCTCCGTTCACTTCGAGTGGCTGCTCAACACCGAGCACGGTGCGGACTACTTCCGTCGCTGGCACCGTGAAAAACGCAACAGCGGCGGCCTGCTGGTGCACAAATCGACTCACCATTTCGACCTGATGAACTTCTGGCTGGCCAGCTACCCTGAGCGCGTTTACGCCGAGGGCAGTCTGCAGTTCTACGGCAAGGAGAACGCGGAAAAACGCGGCGTGACTCAATTCTACCCCCGCGCCCACGGCTATGCCGAAGCGAAGGACGACCCGTTCGCGCTGAATATGGCGGACAACGCCCAACTGAAGGCGCTGTATCTCGACGCCGAGCATGAAGATAACTACTTCCGTGACCAGAGCGTGTTCAGCGATGGTATTACCATCGAAGACACCATGTCGGTGCTGGTGAAGTATCAGAACCAGGTGCAGCTCACCTACTCGCTGAACGCCTACCTGCCGTGGGAAGGGCTGAACGTGGTGTTTAACGGCACCGAAGGCCGCCTGGAGATGAAAATCGTCGAGAAATCCTACGTTAACGCTGGCGGCAAGCGCGAAAACGAAGGCAGCCTGGAGCAGTGCGATATCACCGTCTTCCCGATGTTCGCCGAACCCTGGAAAGCGGAGTTCAGCCTGGGCGAAGGCGGTCACGGCGGCGGCGACAACGCCATGCTGGCGGACCTGTTCGGCGAACCGGGCAACGACCCGCTACAGCGCGCGGCAGACCATCGCGCCGGGGCGATGTCCATTCTCACCGGTATCGCGGGCAATATCTCCATGCAGCAACAGCGCCCGGTGAACTTTAAGGAGTTCGAACTGGTTTCCCGTCTGGCGAAACGCTAAAGCGCATTCCGGCGCGGCAGAAAGCCGCGCCGAAGCGACTGGTCAGTATTTTGCAGTTACTCACCTGTTTCATAACACGATTTCTGCCTCTGTCCCGGAGACAATAATGAATAAAATCGCATCAGGTGTTATCGCGTCACTGTTATTTTCCTGTACCTCTGCCTGGGCACAACAGCCCGTCGAATTGCGCATGTCGTGGTGGGGAGGCAATAGCCGCCACCAGGCGACCCTCAAGGCGCTGGAAGCCTTCGAGAAAAAATATCCCGATATCAAAGTGAAAGCCGAATATACCGGCTGGGACGGGCACCTTTCGCGCCTGACCACCCAGATGGCAAGCGGCACCGAGCCGGACGTGATGCAGACCAACTGGCCGTGGCTGATCATCTTCTCCAAAAACGGTGAAGGCTATTACGACCTCAATAAGCTTAAAGACGAGCTCGATTTCAGCCAGTATCAGGCCAAAGATCTGCAGTCCACCACCGTCAAAGGCAAGCTCAACGGCCTGCCGATTTCTGTCAATGCGCCGGTGTTTTACTATAACGACGTGACCTGGAAAAAGGCCGGGCTGGCGTATCCAAAAACCTGGGATGAGTTTTTTGCCGCCGGAAAGGTGTTCCAGCAGAAGCTCGGCGACAACTACTATCCCTACACCATGGTCGATCAGGATGTGATTCTCCTGCTCAACGCTTACATGATGCAGAAGCATCAGAAACCGATGTTTAACAGCGACGGCAAATTTACCTGGAACGATGCGGAGTGGAGTGAGGCATTCAGCTTCGTCAAGCGCCTGAGCGACGACCACGTGCTGCCTGCGCCAAAAAGACTCTCCTCCTACGGCAAAGGCAATCTGTATGAGATGAAGCCGTGGATAAACGGCGAATGGGGAGGTCTGTTCACGTGGAATATCACCATTCGCATGTTTGCCAACAACATGACGCCGCCGGCGAAGCTGGTGCTGGGCGACTATGTGATGCAGCCAGGGACGGAAGAGTCGGGCGTCTACTTCAAAACGTCGCAGATGTTCTCAGTAGCGAAATCGACGAAGCATCCGAAAGAGGCGGCGATACTGCTGAATTTCCTGGTCAGCGATCCGCAGTCGGTGGAAGCGCTCGGGCTGGAGCGCGGCATTCCGCTGAATAAAGCGGCGGAAACGCTATTAACCGAGAAAGGCGTGATTGACTCGAACGATCCGGTCGTCGCCGGGCTACGCCAGGCGCAGTCGCTCCATACCACCGTCGTCGCTACGCCGTTTATTGAGGATTTGCAGGTGATCGACCAGTTCACGTCAGCGCGTGAAAAACTCGACATGGGCAAGCAAACGCCGGCGCAGGTCGCCGCCGACTTCCGCCAGCAGGTGGAACGGATTGTGCGGCGCGTGACCCGTTAAGCCTTAAAACATAATCCAGCCAACCAACGGGGCCACCAGCACCATCACCACCCCGGAGAGCATCATCACCAGGCTGGCCACCACGCCTTCCTGCGGGCCCAGCTCGTAGGAACGCGCGGTCCCCGCGCCGTGCGACGCTGCGCCAAAGCCCGCCCCCTTCGCCATCCCTTCACGAATGGAAAGCCGTAAAAACAGCACGTCGCCAATCGCCATACCGAACACGCCGGTGACCACCACAAACAACGCCACCAGCTCCGGCTGACCGCCAAGCGATTTCGCTGCCGCCAGTGCAAACGGCGTGGTGATGGAACGCACCGCCAGGCTGCGCTGGATTTCATCCGACAGGGTAAACAGCCGCGCCAGCCACACCGAACTGGTCACCGCCACGACCGTCGCCGTGATCACCCCAGCAGAGAGCGACATCCAGTGGCGTTTGATAATGGCCAGATTGTCATACACCGGCACAGCAAAGGCGATAGTCGCCGGCCCCAGCAGCCACAGCAGCCAGTGGGCTTCCCCCATATAGTTCTGGTAGGAGATATGGCCAAACACCAGCATTAACACCAGCAGCACCGGGGTAAGCACCAGCGGCATCAGCGGCAGCTTACGAAAGCGGCGGTACAGGCGCTTATTGGCAAAATAGAGTACCAGGGTAATCACCAGGCACAGGACGCTCAGCTGAAAATTATTCATTACGCATCCGCTTCAGTTCGTAGCGATACACTTTGTCGACCACCCACGCCGTTGCTCCCAGCACCATCATGGTACTCAGCGCGATAACGAGGAAAATTCTCCAGCCGTCGACCATCAGCAGTTGAGCATAATTCACCACCGCGACCACCGCCGGGACAAAGAACAGCAACATCTCGGCCAGCAGCCAGCGTGAGCCCGCGCGAACCCATTTGAGCGGCACCACGTGGCAAACAATCAGCGCCAGCAGCAGCACCATACCGACCAGATTGGCAGGCAGCGGCAAATGCCACCAGCTCACCAGATATTCAGCGAAAACAAACAGCCCGGCGTACAGTACAACCTGCACCGGCACCTGCAGACGATTTAACACGGAGGGCACAACGCGCCCTAAGGCCTCAGCCATGGAGGAATGTCCAGAAAAAATCACAGGCGCACAGTATAGTGAGGCCGCGATGATGACAGAAATGAATTAAACTCATCGGTAGCATAGTTTAGAGGCATAATCATGGACATAAGAACGCTGCGCTACTTTGTTGAAGTCGTTCGCCAGCAGAGCTTTACTCGAGCTGCGGAGAAACTCTACGTTACGCAACCAACAATCAGTAAGATGCTCAAAAACCTGGAAGATGAGCTGAACTGTACCCTCCTGATTCGCGACGGCCGCAAGCTGTTGATGACCGATACCGGACAAGTGGTATTTGAGCGCGGGCTGGCCATTCTTGATGAATTCCGCCAGCTGGAGGCCGAGCTGAGCGATATTAACCACCTCAACAAGGGCGTGCTGCGCCTTGGTATTCCCCCCATGGTCGGCATGCTCATGGCCGGGCCGATCGGTCTGTTCCGCCAGCGCTATCCGGGCGTCGAACTGAAAATCTCCGAATTTGGCGGCCTGACGGTGCAGCAGGCGGTGATGAACGGCGAGCTGGATCTGGCAATGACCGCGCTGCCGGTTGAAGAAGAAAGCGCGCTTACGACCCTGCCGCTGTTCAGCCACCCGCTGTGCGTGCTGGTGCCCCGCTCCGGCGAATGGCTGGAACAAACGTCAGTATCGCCGACGCAGTTAGCCGCACATCCGTTGCTGATTTATAACGAAGATTTCGCCCTCAGCCGCCAGCTGATGCAGCTGTTTGCTCGCCATGACGTTAAGCCGCGTATTGCAGTACGCAGCGGACAGTGGGACTTTCTGGCGGCGATGGTGCAGGCGGGCGTCGGCGTGGCGATTCTGCCGGAGCCGATTTGCCGCAAACTGGATGAAAAAACGCTGCGCTGGCTGCCGCTGGAAAGCGAGCTGCGCTGGCAGTTGGGGATGATTTGGCGGGAAGGGGTCTATTTGTCTCACAGCGCCCAGGCATGGCTGAAGTGCTGTGAGGGGTTTAAGCTGCCGGAGTAGAAGTTCAGGCACGGTGCGTCCCCTCTCCCTTTTTAAGGGAGAGGGGACTGGTCGGCACACGCTTTATCCGTATTACGCGTCTTCGATCAACAGCGCTTCCAGCAGGTCGAGATCGTGCAGCAGCTTCTGCAAGGTCTCATTACTGATCTGCCGGGTCGCGCGCAGATGGTACAACTCCCCGCGCTCGGAGCGCAGCGCCGCCAGGCGGAAACGCCGTTCAAGCTGCTCTTCCAGCATCGACGTTTCCACATCGTTACGCCCGTCGACACGACGGCGCAGGTTACCAATGACGCGCGAACTGACCTCGGTCAGCAGCTGGTTATCGATATTCTCGTTGCTATCCGCCGCCAGACGCTCTTCCATTTTCTGGATGGCGACAATCGCCACATCCGCCGTCGCCGCGCGTGCCAGCCGCTCTTCATTACGCTGCTGCACGTGGTCGGTGGATTCGATATGACGCAGTAAAATCGGCAACGCCACCACGCCCACAAATAGCGAGAACAGAATCACCCCTGCGGCGAGGAACACCAGCTCATAACGCGCCGGGAAGGCTTCGCCCGTCGGCAGCAGCAGCGGAATAGACAGCACACCGGCGAGCGTTATCGCACCGCGCACCCCCGCCACCGAGGAAATCAAGAGCTCGCGGGTCGTCCAGGAGCCAAATTCCATTGGTTTCTTTTTCAGGAAGCGCTGGCTGAGCTTGCGCATCGTCCATAGCCAGCCGAAGCGTACCAGCATCAGCGCCGCGTAAATCAGGATGATATCGGTAAACAGCATCCAGGTTTCGACGTTCGGGTCGGCCTCCGCCGCCACCAACGACGTCTCAAGAATCGCGGGCAATTGCAGGCCCAACAGCAAGAAGACCATGCCGTTGAACACAAACTCGAGCATCGCCCAGGTGCTATTGGCGCGCAGGCGCATGGCCAACGGCGCGGTGCGCATCACGCCGGAACGCGTAATGGTCATCCCCGCCGCCACCGCCGCCAGGATACCGGAAACGCCGATATGTTCAGCAATCAGGTAAGAGGCAAACGGCAGCAGGAACAGCAGGACGATCTGCGTAGCCGGTTCATCGCCGCCCCAGCGGCTGAGGAAACGCATTGAGCGACCGTACAGCCAGCTCACCACGAAGCCCGCAAGGATGCCGCCAATTGCCACCTTCAGGAACTCTACCGTCGCACCGCCAACGGTAAACACCATTGTGCCCATCGCGACAGCCACGGCAAACTTCAACGACACCAGGCCGGAGGCGTCGTTCATCAGCGCCTCGCCCTGCAAAATGCCCATGATTTTTTTCGGGATGCGCCCTTCCCCCACAATGCCTGAAAGCGCCACGGCATCGGTTGGCGACAATACCGCCGCCAGCGCAAAAGCGGGGATCAGCGGAATGCCGGGAACAATCCAGTAGATCAGGAAGCCAATCCCGACCACCGTCACCAGCACTAACGCCAGCGCCAGGCCAAGGATCTCCCTGCCGTGCTCGATAAACTCGCGAGTCGGCGTCTTCCAGCCGTCGGCAAACAGCAGCGGCGGGATGAACAGCACGAGGAAGAGTTCAGGGTCAAATTCAACGTGCAAACCGAAGGTAGGCCAGGCCAGCAGCGCACCGATGGCGATTTGCATTAAAGGTAGTGGAACCTGGAAGGGCAGTACGCGTGTAACCACCCCGGACAGCGAAACCACGAGGGTCATGATGAGTATGGTAAAGAATATTTCCATGCGTTCCCTGTTTACAGCGTTGTCTTATTATTCAAAACATGAAGCGTCGTGCTTCTTATCATACGCGTACCAGAGTAACGCAAAAGGAAACGAGACGTGGCTGAAAATGGAAAAAAAGTCCGAACCCGTCGCACTGCAGGGCAATAAACAGAAAACCCGCCATCTGGCGGGTTTTCTTATCGGCAAAACGTCAGGCTTAGATAGCCCAGCCGCCCGCATAGAAGACCACCAGCGCAACCGCGATAATGACGGTGCCGATGTTCAGCTTGCGCCATTCGCCCGAAACCACACGGCCCACAACCAGCGTCGCGAAGCCGATCATAATGCCGGTAACGATGTTACAGGTCAGCACGATCATCACGGCGGTAATCAGGCCGGACATCGCGTCAACGAAATCGTTGAAGTCGATACGCGCCACGTTGCTCAGCATCAGCAGACCCACGTACATCAGCGCCGGTGCGGTAGCATAGCCAGGCACCAGGTAAGAAAGCGGAGACAGGAACAGGATCAGCAGGAACAGCACGCCAACGGTGATCGCCGTTAAACCGGTTTTACCGCCTGCCGCCGTACCCGCTGCGGACTCGATGTACACCGCTGCCGGCGCGGCGCCCACTACGGCAGAGAACACGCTGCTCAGGGAGTCAGTCGTCAGCGCTTTACCGCCGTTAATGATCTGCCCATCTTTATCCAGCAGGTTCGCCTGACCCGCAACCGCGCGGATAGTACCGGTCGCATCGAAGACGGCGGTCATCACCAGCGCCAGCACGCTCGGCAGAACAATTGGGTTCAGTGCGCCCATGATATCCAGGCTGCCGATCAGCGAGTTGCCATTGTCATCGCTCAGCGACGGCATGGCGAATACGCCAGAGAAGTGCACGTTCGGGTCGAAAATTAGGCCGACGATAGACACGCCAATGATGGTCAGCAGAATACCGCCCGGGACCTTCAGTTTTTCAAGGCCGATGATCATCGCCAGACCCACCAGCGTCATCACCACCGGGAAGCTGTCGAACTGACCCAGCGCGACCGGCAGACCGTCCAGCGGGTTTTTCACCACCATGCCGACGCCGTTGGCGGCAATCAGCAGCAGGAACAGACCGATACCGATGCCGGTGCCGTGCGCAATACCCTGCGGCAAATTGCGCAAGATCCAGCTACGAATACCGGAAGCGGAGATGATGGTGAAGAGCACGCCCATCAGGAACACCGCGCCCAGAGCAACCGGCACGCTGATGTGCTGGCCCAGCACCAGGCTGAAGGCGGTAAAAGCAGTCAGCGAGATGGCGCAGCCAATGGCTAAAGGCAGGTTCGCCCACAACCCCATCACGATAGAACCCACACCGGCCACCAGACAGGTCGCCACGAACACGGCGGCCGGCGGGAAACCGGCTTTACCCAGCATGCCCGGTACCACGATCACCGAGTACACCATCGCCAGGAAGGTGGTCAAACCGGCGACAATCTCCTGACGAACGGAGCTACCACGAGCAGAAATTTTAAACCAGGCGTCCAATGAACCGCCGGTACGCGCTGAAGGCGTAGACATAGAAAACATCCCCTGAGAGTTTTTATCATTCGTTCGTCTGCGTGGTGGAACATCCACTGCCAGCTAAGCGTCATCTCCATGTGCTACATTGCGGCAAAGGGGAGCCACAAAAAAGCAAACGATTAACTCCGCGCAGACAAAACGAGAATCGGAATACCTCATCTGCGCGGGTGCGTGATGAGGTTGGTCTGCGGATTTTCAGCATAGGAAGCGTCCGAAAATCCGAGGCAAACGATTATCTGGCTTTTATGTCCCCTTTTTCAACAGAAGTTTGCCCTGGTTTATGAAAATTAACGATTACCGATGAAGAATTCACCAACCCATGCGCAAACGTTATCGTTTATGCGCAATCCAGCAACAATTCTATGGCAAAAATGTCGCAATCCCGGGGAGAGGATCGCGGAGGATTATTCGTCTTCCAGCAGACGCGCGCCGGTGCCCTCTTCACCCAGCTTATCGCCCGGGTTACGCAGCGGACAGTCGCGCAACGACATGCAGCCGCAGCCAATACAGCCGTCGAGCTGGTCGCGCAGCGCCTCCATGGCGTGAATGCGCTTATCCAGCTCTTCCCGCCATTGAGTCGTGAGGTGCTTCCAGTCGCGCGGCCCCAGCGTGTGGTTTTCCGGCAGCACGCTAAAGGAATCGCCGATCGTCGCCAGCGGAATACCAAGACGCTGGGCAATTTTAATGATCGCCACGTAACGCAGCACATCACGCTTATAGCGCCGCTGGTTACCGCTGTTGCGCGTGCTGTGAATCAGCCCTTTACTCTCATAAAAATGCAGCGCAGAGACCGCAACCCCCGTTCGTTTCGCTACCTCACCGGGCGTTAGCAGCGATTTTATGCGGGTCGATTTTTTTTCCATAATACGCTTTACCTCAAGTTAACTTGAGGAATTATACTCGCCGCCAGACAAGAAATCGACGCGAAAATAGACAACGGGGAGAGCCTTATGTCCCATCGGGAAATTATTCATACTCTTACTGAATGGATAGATGAACATATCGATCAACCGCTTAATATCGACATCGTGGCCAGAAAATCCGGCTACTCGAAGTGGTATCTGCAAAGAATGTTCCGCACCGTGATGCACCAGACGCTGGGCGAGTATATTCGCCAGCGGCGCCTGTTACTGGCGGCGGAAGCGCTGCGCACCACCCAGCGTCCCATCTTCGATATCGCGATGGATCTGGGTTATGTCTCTCAGCAGACCTTCTCTCGCGTGTTCCGCCGCGAGTTTGACCGCACGCCGACGGACTATCGCCATCAGATCTCCGCGTAACATTGCTTCGCCGCGGCCTGTACTGAGCCGCGGCGTTGACAAAAATCCTGCGCTTACCTCTGGTGAATAAAACAACAAACGTGATATAGTTCACACATCGAGATGAAACAAAAACACTGTTTCATTCAATTTGTGAATGCCTTCAGATAGCCTGAGCGCCTCGCGCCTCAATCAATAAGTGCTGTCAGGGCAACTTGTTGTTTATCTCTGAGGATGAAATCTCATGGTTTCCATTACCGCAGGCGTCGCACTGTTACGCTGGCCGTTAACCAGCGCGGTACTGATGTTTCTCGCCAGTACCCTGAAAATTCAATTTCGTAAATCCGACTACGCCGGTCTCGCGGTCATCAGCGGTATGCTGGGTGTCGCAGCGGCGTGCTGGTTTGCGACCGGGTTACTGGGCATCACGATGGTGGACATCGCCACCATTTTCAACAACATCAAAGATGTGATGGTTGAAGTGATGAGCCAGGCGCCGCCGGAATGGCCGGTTGCCATGTACTGATTGAGAAAAACCCCGACGCGTCGGGGTTTTTTATTGCCTGAATATCGCGGCGGCTGAGCGCATGAAAAAGCCCTGCTCCTGCAGGGTGTTTTAGCGTCGCTCGACTAAAATAAAGGGATGCGCCCTGCGGAGTGCCGCACCATGAACGCCATCCCTTTTCGCCGTTTTCTCACCGCCTGCCTGGGCGCCTTGCTGTTGACCGGCCCCGCTTTTGCCGCCGTACAACCAGAGGACTCACCCGACGCGCTTGAGGTCAATATCGAGAGCATCATGCAGCCCTGGAAGGGCGACCTGCCTGGCATGCTCGACCGCCGGGTCATTCGCGTATTGACCACCTACAGCAAAACCTTCTTTTTTATCGATAAAGGCCAGCAGCGCGGGGCCACCCACGATATCTTCGCCGAATTTGAACGCAGCCTGAATGCCCAGCTCGCCAAAGAGAAAAAGCTCAAGCAACGCCACCTCAAGGTGCGAATTATCTTCGTTCCGGTAACCCGCGATAATCTCTTTACTGCCCTGAACGAAGGTAAAGGCGATATTGCCGCTGCCAATCTTACGATCACCGCAACGCGCCAGCAGCAGGTGGCTTTCACTGACCCGATTTACAGCGATATTCAGGAACTGCTGATCTCCGGCCCCGCGTCACCGCAGGTGATAAACGTGGACGATATCGCCGGTAAGACGGTCTTTGTCCGTCGTTCATCCAGCTACTATGAGAGCCTTGAAGCCCTCAATGCGCGCTTTGCCAAAGCCTCTCTCCCGCACATCATCATCAAGCCCGCCCCCGAAGCGCTGGAAGACGAGGATCTGCTGGAAATGCTCAACGCCGGGCTGATTCCGCTGATCGTGGTCGATCGCCACAAGGCGCTGTTCTGGAAACAGGTGTTCCCGAAGATCCAGGTTCATGAAGATATTGTGCTACGCGATAACGGCAACATCGCCTGGGCGGTGCGCAAAGATAACCCGCAGTTGCTGGCGAAGCTCAACGGTTTTATTAAAGACAACCGCCAGGGCAGCACCCTGGGCAATACCCTGTTGCTGCGCTATCTGAAGAGCGCGAAATACGTCAAAAACGCCGCAGCGGAGAAAGAACGGCGCAAGTTTTTGAAGATGGTCGAGATTTTTCGCAAATACGGCGACCGTTATGACGTCGACTGGCTGCTGATGGCGGCACAGGGTTATCAGGAGTCGCGACTGAACCAGTCAGTGCGCAGTCACGTTGGCGCAATTGGCGTCATGCAGGTGATGCCGAGCACCGGCAAAGAATTGAAGGTGGGCGATATTAAGCAACTGGATCCGAATATCCACGCCGGGGTGAAGTATATGCGCTGGATGATCGACCGCTACTACGGTGACGAACCGATGACGCAGCTGGATAAGGCACTGTTTTCTTTCGCCTCTTATAATGCTGGCCCGGCACGGATTGCGCGTCTGCGTACGGAAACGAAAAAGCGCGGTTTTGACCCCAACATCTGGTTTGGTAACGTGGAAAACCTCGCCGCCGAGAAGATTGGAGCCGAAACGGTCACCTACGTGAGCAACATCTATAAGTATTACATCGCCTATCGGCTGATTCTCGATGAGATGAACCGGAAGCGGGCAGCGACGGGGAAACCGCCAATTTTGCCCGCCACCGATAAAAACAACGGCTAGCCCCGGTTACGGTATTTGTCTGACCCGTACCCCCTGCAGACGTCGCAGGGTAATAGTGCTGGCCCCCTGATAAGCGTCCTGAATATGCGCCGTGATCAGCGCGACCGCGCGCGCTTCATCACGCTGTTCAATGGCTTCCAGCAGCTCCGCGTGCTCTTTGTAGGTCTGGTTAACACGGGTTTCATATTCAAAATCGAGCCGCCGCATAATGCGAATGCGGTTGGTGATATTGGTCAGAATCGCCGTCAACTCCCGATTACCCGCCGCCTCGGTTAGCGCAAGGTGAAACTGTTCGTCCAGCGCGGCAATATCATCGCAAGCCAGCCTCTCCTGCGGCGCAACCCGCCAGACAGCGTTCAGCCCAGTCAGTACCTCCCGGTTCACCTTCGCTGACGTCGAACTGCACAGACTGCGCACCGAATTCACTTCAATCAGCGAGCGCGTCTCGTACAGGTCTTCATAGACATCGAAATCAATGGGAAAAACTTCCCACCCGTTACGCAGGCAGCGTCTGACCAGCCCCTCGTTTTGCAGCAATAGCAGCGCTTCGCGAACCGGCGTGCGGGAGCACCCAAGGCGGCGGGCAATGTCCACCTCCGTGAAACGATCGCCTGGCAGCAGGACGAACTGATAAATCTCCTGCCGCAGCTGCAGAAATACCCGTTCCGAATGCGCAAGAAGCGGCGTGGGTTCCGATGTCGTGAACGTCATAAAGAGCTCCGCGATTAACTGTGCTGACGAATAAAGCGCGCACGCCAGGGTTTCAGCACCCACAGTGCCAGCCCCGCCGTGATGAAATCAAGGGTAATCGCGCAACCAAAGACCACGTGCCACCCTTGAGTGTGCTGATACAGCAGCGCTGCCAGCGGCCCGCCGAAAATCGAGCCAATCCCCTGCGAGATATACAGCCAGCCGTAGTTCGAGGCGGCATGCTCGCTGCCGAACGTGTCGGTCAGCGTGGAGGGGAACAGCGAGAAAATTTCGCCCCAGCCGAAGAACACCACCCCGGAGAGCAGCACAAACAGCAGCGGATCTTCCCGGCAGGCCAGCCATAGCGTCATCGCCACCCCTTCGAGGGCAAAGGCGATAAACATGGTCTTTTCACGACCATAGCGGTCGGAAATAAAACCGAACAGCGGGCGGGTCAGACCGTTGGTAAAGCGGTCGATGGTTAATGCCAGCGGCAGCGCGGCCATACCGAATACCACCGCTTTACTGATGCCGAAATCCTCAGCAAAGATAGCCATTTGCGAGGTCACCATGAGCCCGGAAGTGGACATCATCGCCATCATGGCGAACATCAGCCAGAACAGCGGCTGGCGCAGCATTTCACGCGAGGTAAATTGACGCGTCCCCTGAACGATGTTTCGGCTGATGGGCTGCGCGGTAGAGTTGGGCGGCAGGCTCAGCCCCTGACTGGCCAGCAGACCGACAATCGCGAAAACGATGCCGAACACGGTCATGGTCTGCTCCAGGCCATAGTTGCCCAGCGAAATCGAGATCGGGAAGGTGGTCAAAATCGCCCCCATGCCGTAGCCTGCCGCCACCGCGCCGGCGGCAAAGCCCCGGTTTTGCGGGAACCACTTCACCATCAGCCCCACCACACCGATATACACAATCCCGGTGCCCAAACCACCGATACAGCCGTAGACCAGATACAGCGCCATCAGGCCGTTAATGTGCGCGGAGAGCACCCAGCTCATCCCGGCCATTACCGTGCCAATCGAGATCAGCAATCGGGGGCCAAACCGTTCAACCAGACGTCCCTGGAAAGGAGAAAAGAAGGTTTGCAGAATAATCAGCAGCGAAAAGGTCACCTGCAGTTCCGGCAGGCCAACGCCCAGCTTTTCGGTCAGCGGTTTAGTCAGCAGCGTCCACACATACTGCGGGCTGGAGATAGAGGCCATACAGATAAGCCCCAACACCAGCTGCGCCCATTTGCCAAATTTTGGTGCCACCAAAGGTTCTCTGAGAACGGTCATTTTACGCTCCAATAGACGAAAAAATGTCGCCAGAAAGCGGGCGCGTTTTACGCGCCGCGTCATTCCAGGAATGTTTCAGTTGGAAAATGCTGGGTTACCAGCGGGCGACGCCACCGTCGCTACGCGGGTCGCTTCCGCCTTCCAGCATGCCGTTGCCATGCCGGAGGATTGCCCCGGCATGGCCCATGAGGTCGTCGTAAGGGGGGTAAATCTCGACGTCATGGCCGTACTGTTTGAGGGTGTCGGTAGTCGCCGCTCTCAGGCGGCTTTCAATCTTCAGCGTGTCGCTGCTCTCGCCCCAGGTGCGCCCTAAGAGCCAGCGCGGAGCGGCGATAGCCGCCTGAGGCGTCATGTTCTGATGGAGAATGCGGTCAAAAACGGTCGCCAGGGTTTGCGGCTGGCCGTCGCCGCCCATGCTGCCGTACACCAGCGCATCGCCGTTGGCCAGCCTCGCTAAACCAGGGTTGAGGGTATGGAACGGCAGGCGCCCCGGTTGAAGCGGGTTGGTGGCACTCGGGTCCAGCGAAAAACTGCTGCCGCGGTTTTGCCAGATGATGCCGCTATCGGCGAGGATCACCGCGCTGCCGAACTCGTGATAGATGCTCTGAATAAAGCTGACCGCGGTGCCGGAGCCGTCGATAACGCCCATCCAGATGGTATCCGCCGGCCCGCGCCCTTTGCCCCAGACTTGAGCCCGGTCGGGCACAATCTGCGCGCTAAGCTGAGCAATATTGTCTGCCGTCAGCAGCGACTGTGGGTCAAGCGTCATGTGGGCCGGGTCAGTGATATGGCGATCGCGCAGAGTGAACGCCAGCTTGGTTGCTTCGACACAGTGGTGAACAAAATCGGTTTCGTCGGCAATTGCGCCTTTTTTACGCTGCTGCTCAATCATGCCGGTAATCAGCAACGAAACCAGCCCCTGCGACGGCGGCGGGAGGTTGTAAACCGTTCCAATCTCCGTTTCCAGCGCCAGCGGCTTCACCCGCGCCGCGCGATAAGCATCAAGATCGCTAAACCGCAGCAAGCTCCCGGCGGCTTCCAGTTCGCTGGCGATCAGGCGGGCGGTCTCACCATGATAAAAATCCCCAAGCCCATGGGTTGCCAGGCGTTCCAGCGTATTGGCAAGCGCGGGCTGAAACAGTAAATCGTCAGGGGTGAGCGCCTGGCCTTCCGGCGCAAACAAGCCGCAAAATCCGGGATACTGGCCGAGCTGCGGCAATCGCGCGGTAATTTGTTTATGCAGCCCGGAGGTGACCGGCACGCCCTCGCGCGCATAGTGAATAGCATCGTGCAGCAGGCGCGTTAACGGCAGCGGCGCATTATCCGTACGCTCTCCCGCCCACTCCAGCGCGCGCTCCCAGCCTCCAACCGTGCCCGCGACGGTATTGGCCGCCAGCGGGCCGCGCACCGGAACCTGCGTGTAGCCCGCCTGGCGATAAAAATCGATATTTGCTTTTTCCGCCGCAAAGCCACAGGCCTGAATCGCCACCGGCTCCTCGCCGGGCCGGGAAATTAACCAGAATCCATCGCCGCCGATGCCGTTCATATGTGGGTAAACCACCGCGATGGTCGCCGCCGCAGCCACCATCGCCTCAACCGCATTGCCGCCGTCGCGCAAAACGGCCACCGCGCTCTCCGCGGCCAGCGAATGCGGCGCAACGGCCATGCCCTGCATACATTTAGCTGATTGGATTTGAGTCATCGTCTGCACCTTGCCTACATGTGTGTATACACGGATGTAGGCACAAAGCGTGCCAATTGTTATTTTTGTTAATTATCTTATTGTTATGTGAATAACCCTCAAAAAACGGCGATTAACGCGGGGCAATTCGCGCACCGAAGCGGTGCTGATGTAGGCTGTTGGTGCGCATTAAAAAAGCAAAAACCCCGCCGAGGCAGGGTTTTGAGAGTGCTGATGAGCGCCGTCGAAACGGCGGCAAATCAGAACGGGATATCGTCGTCGAAATCCATCGGCGGTTCGTTAGAGGGTGCCGGAGCGGACTGCTGCTGCGGGCGAGACTGCGCGCCGCCGCTGAACTGGTTGCCACCCTGCGGCTGCTGAGGTTGACCCCAACCGCCCTGCTGCTGGCCGCCGCCCATGTTGCCACCTGCCGGTGCGCCGCCGCCCTGACGGCCACCCAGCATCTGCATGGTGCCGCCCACGTTCACAACCACTTCCGTGGTGTATTTTTCAACGCCGGACTGATCGGTCCATTTACGGGTACGCAGCTGACCTTCGATATAAACCTGAGAGCCTTTACGCAGGTATTCACCCGCCACTTCCGCCAGTTTGCCAAACAGCACAACGCGGTGCCATTCGGTCTGCTCTTTCATTTCACCGGTCGCTTTATCACGCCAGGATTCGGAAGTAGCCAGCGTAATGTTGGCAACTGCGCCACCATTCGGCATGTAGCGCACTTCCGGGTCCTGGCCCAGATTACCGACGAGAATCACCTTGTTGACGCCTCTGCTGGCCATGATTGTCTCTCCTGAATACGATTCTTGATTAAGTGTAAACGCGCGAGTGTACCATTTCCAGACGGTATTTTGGTAGCTGCGAGGCGTATTCCAGTAAACATCTTACCGCTATGCAAATTTTCATCGGCATCCTGAATCGGCGTCCCTATACTGTATATTCATTCAGGTTAAGTTGTGTCATAATTAGCCGTTTCTGCCGTTTGTCCTTCAAACAAACCAGGCAAGCCGTGTATCTTCTACCGGGAAAGGTGAATGGATAAGATCGAAGTTCGGGGCGCCCGCACCCATAATCTCAAAAACATCAACCTCGTCATCCCTCGCGACAAACTGATCGTCGTGACCGGGCTGTCCGGGTCTGGCAAATCCTCACTGGCATTCGACACCCTCTACGCCGAGGGACAGCGCCGCTACGTAGAATCACTTTCTGCCTACGCGCGCCAGTTCCTGTCGTTGATGGAAAAGCCGGACGTCGATCATATTGAAGGGCTGTCGCCGGCGATTTCTATTGAGCAGAAGTCGACCTCGCACAACCCGCGTTCAACGGTAGGCACCATCACCGAAATTCACGACTACCTGCGCCTGCTGTATGCGCGCGTCGGCGAGCCGCGCTGCCCGGATCACGATGTGCCGCTGGCGGCGCAAACCGTCAGCCAGATGGTGGATAACGTGCTGTCGCAGCCGGAAGGCAAACGCCTGATGCTGCTGGCCCCGATCATTAAAGAGCGTAAGGGCGAGCACACCAAAACCCTGGAGAACCTGGCAAGCCAGGGCTATATCCGCGCGCGTATCGACGGCGAGGTTTGCGACCTCTCCGATCCACCGAAGCTCGAGCTGCAAAAGAAACACACCATTGAAGTGGTGATTGACCGCTTCAAGGTACGCGACGATCTCGCCCAGCGCCTGGCGGAGTCTTTTGAAACCGCGCTGGAGCTTTCCGGCGGTACGGCGGTGGTCGCCGATATGGACGACCCGAAAGCGGAAGAGCTGCTGTTCTCCGCCAACTTCGCCTGCCCGATTTGCGGCTACAGCATGCGCGAGCTGGAACCACGCCTGTTCTCCTTCAACAACCCGGCGGGCGCCTGCCCGACCTGTGACGGTCTGGGCGTACAACAGTACTTCGACCCGGACCGCGTCATCCAGAACCCGGAGCTGTCGCTGGCCGGCGGCGCGATTCGCGGCTGGGATCGTCGTAACTTCTACTACTTCCAGATGCTGAAATCGCTGGCCGACCACTACGAATTCGACGTGGAAGCGCCGTGGCAAAGTCTGAGCGCCACCGCGCAGAAAGCCATTCTCTACGGTTCCGGCAAAGAGTCGATTGAGTTCAAATACATCAACGATCGCGGCGATACTTCCGTGCGCCGCCATCCTTTCGAAGGCGTGCTGCACAACATGGAGCGCCGCTATAAAGAGACGGAATCCAGCGCGGTGCGCGAAGAGCTGGCAAAATTCATCAGCAACCGTCCGTGCGCCAGCTGTAATGGTACCCGTCTGCGTCGCGAAGCGCGCCACGTCTACGTAGAAAACACGCCGCTGCCGACCATCTCCGACATGAGCATCGGCCATGCGATGGACTTCTTCAATAACCTGAAGCTCTCCGGCCAGCGGGCAAAAATCGCTGAAAAAGTGCTGAAAGAGATTGGCGATCGCCTGAAGTTCCTCGTGAACGTTGGCCTAAACTACCTGACGCTCTCCCGTTCCGCAGAGACCCTCTCCGGCGGTGAAGCCCAGCGAATCCGTCTGGCGAGCCAGATTGGCGCGGGGCTGGTCGGCGTGATGTACGTGCTTGATGAGCCGTCCATCGGCCTGCATCAGCGCGATAACGAACGCCTGCTTGGCACCCTGATTCACCTACGTAACCTCGGTAACACGGTGATCGTGGTCGAACACGATGAAGACGCGATTCGCGCCGCCGACCACGTCATCGACATTGGCCCAGGCGCCGGTGTCCACGGTGGTCAGGTGGTGGCCGAAGGCACGCTCGACGACATTATGGCGGTGCCAGAGTCGTTGACCGGCCAGTTCATGAGCGGCAAACGCAAAATCGAAGTGCCGAAGCAACGCGTTCCGGCTAATCCGGAAAAAGTGCTGAAGCTGACGGGGGCATCAGGCAACAACCTGAAAGACGTGACCCTGACGCTGCCGGTGGGTCTGTTTACCTGCATCACCGGCGTCTCCGGTTCCGGTAAATCAACGCTGATTAACGATACGCTGTTCCCGATTGCCCAGACGCAGCTAAATGGCGCAACCATCGCTGAACCGGCGCCGTACCGCGACGTCCAGGGGCTTGAGCATTTCGATAAGGTCATCGACATCGACCAGAGCCCGATTGGCCGCACGCCGCGTTCCAACCCGGCCACCTACACCGGCGTGTTTACCCCGGTGCGTGAACTGTTTGCCGGCGTGCCGGAATCCCGTTCGCGCGGCTATACGCCTGGCCGTTTCAGCTTTAACGTCCGTGGCGGGCGCTGCGAAGCCTGTCAGGGCGATGGCGTAATCAAAGTGGAAATGCACTTCCTGCCGGATATCTACGTGCCGTGCGACCAGTGCAAAGGCAAACGCTATAACCGCGAAACGCTGGAGATTAAGTACAAGGGCAAGACCATCCACGAAGTGCTGGATATGACCATTGAAGAGGCGCGTGAGTTCTTCGATGCCGTGCCGGCGCTGGCGCGTAAGCTGCAAACCCTGATGGACGTGGGCCTGACCTACATTCGTCTCGGCCAGTCGGCAACCACCCTCTCCGGCGGTGAGGCCCAGCGCGTGAAGCTGGCGCGCGAGCTATCAAAACGTGGTACCGGTCAGACGCTCTATATTCTCGACGAGCCGACCACCGGCCTGCACTTTGCCGACATCCAGCAGCTGCTGGAAGTGCTGCATCAGCTGCGCGACCAGGGCAACACCATCGTGGTGATTGAACACAACCTGGACGTCATTAAGACCGCGGACTGGATTGTCGATCTCGGTCCGGAAGGCGGCAGCGGCGGCGGTGAAATCCTCGTTTCCGGTACGCCGGAAACAGTGGCGAACTGCGAAGCCTCGCATACCGCGCGTTTCCTGAAACCGCTGTTGCAGTAATTACGAGTACATCTGCTGCCGGACGGCTTCCGGCAGCAGATCCACCGCCAGCTGATAGGACGCGTCCACCAGATAGTAAATTTGCGAATTCGGCAACGAGCCGTCGAGATAAACGGTGCTCCAGTGCGCTTTATTGAGATGACGACTTGGGCGCACGTCTTTATGCTGCTGGCGCAGCAGTTCTGCCAGTTCGGGGCTGGTTTTCAGCGCCACCGCCGGGCGGTCTTCCACATCCTTTACCATTGCAAAAAGCACATCAGCGACTTTAATCTGCGTCGCTTTCCAGTCACTGTGCACGCTCTGTTCCGCGCCACGTTTAGCCATGCAGTACAGCAGAAGATCCGAACTGGTCATTGTTATACCCCTTAGTCTCGCGAGCCACCTTGTGCAGAAAAGCATCATCTCAGTGTGCAACAAGACGCCGAAAGGATAAACCTCTCAGCGCCTGATTTTGACTAAAAAAGCATCATTTATTGGTGCAAATGGTAGGCCGGATAAGCGAAGCGCCATCCGGCAGCATAGAGCAGATTGCCGGATGGCGGCGTAAACGCCTTATCCGGCCTACAACGGTTTGCCGTTAGTACTCGGAGTTAACGATCACTTCTTCGTTAAACGCACCGGCCTGCGGTAGAGGGCGGTATGTCGAGTTAGACGCGCGCAGGACGCGGATACCACGGGCGCCGACTTCACGCGCGGCGGTGATGTCGTTATCGGAATCACCGTAGAACACCCTGATATTCTTCTCTTTTAGCCACTGGGTCTTGGTGTTCTGGCCCGGTTGGTCGCCGGCAAAAATCACCGGATTCATGTTAACGCCCGGGATCAGGAAATCATCCTGCAGCGTTTTCGACACGGTTTCGGTTTTAGTCTGGCTGCGACCGGTCACGAAGTAAATGCTGTCGCCGCGCTTAACGTGCATGGCAATCAGCGAACGAGCGACCTCTTTCGGGATGCTGAATGCGTCCCAGCCGTTGTTCATTTTTTCCCAGAACTCTGGGTTTTTCAGGTAATCCTGGCTGTCCGGGGAGTAGGTTCTTTGCCCACGCCAGAAGCCAGGGCTTGAGAACAGCACGGTGTCATCGATATCAAAACCGACCGCCATTGGCGGATGCCCCATCAGGCTATTTTCAATCTGCGCCACGGAGACCCAGTGAATCGGCGCCTGTTCGGCCAGCTTCGCAACATCGGTTCCGGGGTAAAGTGGAGAAGGCGACGACGCATGGGCCGTCACCGTAGAATTCAGTGCAAATAACAAGCAGACGGCACTGAGAGCTTGCGTGATCTTGCGCATATTTTCCCTTAATTCGTCGAGTCGTTATTGTAATAAAGTGGGCGGTACTTCAAAGAAAGCCACTGGCGACCTTACCGTCTGAGGGGTACGAATGAAAGGGATTTCTAAGATTAATCCTGAAAAAACCAGGGGGATCACACTTTGCGTTGAAGAGTGACTCTGGCCCGGAATCGGCCTCCAGACCAGAGTGAGTGCTCGCTTACATTACAGCAGCAAAGGCTTTTGCCACGCGCTGAACATTGCGACTGTTCAGCCCTGCCGCACACATACGACCGCTGGCTATCAGGTAAACGCCAAACTCGTCGCGCAGGCGATCAACCTGTGCAGCGCTCAGGCCGGTGTAGCTAAACATCCCGCGCTGTTTGAGCAGATAATCGAAATTGCCGTCTGGCATCTCTTCTTTCAGCACATTCACCAGCGCATGACGCATCTCCAGAATACGCGTACGCATCCCTTCGACTTCCGCCAGCCACATCGCCTTCAGCTCAGCATCGCCGAGGACTGCCGCCACAATCTGCGCGCCAAAGTTTGGCGGGCTGGAGTAGTTACGGCGTACCGTCGCCTTCAGCTGACCCAGCACGCGCAGCGCGGTTTCATGATCTTCACAGATAATCGACAGGCCGCCGACGCGTTCGCCGTACAGTGAGAAGATTTTGGAGAATGAGTTGCTGACCAGTGCGGGCAGGCCCGCGTCGGCAATCGCGCGGATCGCATAGGCGTCTTCTTCCATGCCCGCGCCAAAGCCCTGATAGGCGATGTCGAGGAACGGAATCAGGTCGCGCGCTTTCAGCACCTCAACCACGCCGTCCCACTGGGCATTGGTCAGATCGGCACCCGTTGGGTTATGGCAGCACGGGTGCAACAGCACGATGCTGCGCGCCGGCAGCGTGTTCAGTTTCTCCAGCAGCGCTGCGTAACGCACGCCGTTGGTTTCGCTATCAAACCATGGATAGGTGTCGACGGTAAAACCTGCGCCTTCAAAGATCGCAATATGGTTTTCCCAGGTCGGGTCGCTGACCCAGACGCCGGAATCCGGGAAGTAGCGCTTGAGGAAATCCGCGCCCACTTTCAGCGCGCCGGAGCCGCCAAGCGTTTGGATGGTGGCCACGCGCTGCTGCTGGAGAACCGGGTGGTCCGCGCCAAACAGCAGCGGCGCCACGGTATGACGGTAGCTGTTCAGCCCTTCCATCGGCAGGTACAACGACGCGCCGTGCGGCTGCGCATTAAAGCGCGCTTCCGCTTCAGCGACCGATTTCAGCTGTGGAACAATGCCGTTTTCGTCATAGAACAGGCCGATGCTGAGGTTTACTTTGTCGCTGCGCGGATCTTCTTTGAAACGTTCCATTAATGAAAGAATGGGGTCGCCCGCATAGGCGTCAACTTTTTGAAACACGCGATGGTTCTCCGGGTTTACAGAAGGCAGGAAATAACACAATAAACCGGATGGGAAGGAAGATCGAGCGGTTGTTGCGGTTGGTGAAAAGATTGCCGGATGGCGGGGTAAACGCCTTATCCGGCACGCTACAGGCTTAATCGATATACTTCATCGCCACCCGCGAGGTCAGGCGCGTAATAAGTTCGTAAGCACTTACTTTCGTAATTTCCGCGATGCGTTCCACCGGCAGACCTTCGCCCCACAGAATGACCGTATCACCGGTTTTGTCCTGTGCCTGCGGGCCTAAATCGACGCAGATCATGTCCATCGCCACGCGGCCAACAATCGGCACTTCGCGGCCATTCACCAACACCGGCGTACCGGACGGCGCGGCTCGCGGGTAGCCGTCACCGTAGCCCATCGCCACCACGCCCAGACGGGTATCGCGTTCGCTGACCCAGGTGCCGCCGTAGCCAACCGGCTCACCCGCTTTGTGTTCGCGCACAGCAATCAGGCTGGAAGTGAGCGACATGACTGGCTGCATGCCGAAATCCGGCCCCCACGGTTTCTGCTCCAGCGGCGATACGCCGTAGAGGATAATGCCGGGGCGCGCCCAGTCGAAATGCGACTGCGGCCACAGCAGAATGCCGCCCGACGCTGCGATAGAGCGCAACCCCGGCTTGCCTTCGGTAAAGGTGGCGAAAATATCCAGCTGTCGCTCGGTGGCGCCACAGTCCGGCTCATCGGCGCGGGCAAAGTGGCTGACAATATTCACCGGCTGACGAACGTTTTTGCAGGCGCTCAGGCGCTGATAGAAGGCTTCCGCCTGTTCCGGGCGCACGCCCAGGCGGTGCATGCCGGTATCGAGCTTCATCCAGACGGTCACCGGCTCGCTCAACACGGCGGTTTCCAGCGCTTCAAGCTGTTCGATGTTATGCACGGCGGTGTGCAGGTGCTGCCCGGCAATCGTCGGCAGGTCGGTCGCGTTGAAGAAGCCTTCCAGCAGCAGGATCGGCTGAGTAATGCCGCCCTCACGCAGGCGCAGCGCCTCTTCAAGACGGGCAACGCCAAAAGCATCGGCGTCGGGGAGCGTTCGCGCGGTCTCGAGGAGGCCGTGTCCGTAAGCGTTCGCTTTCACCACCGCAACCAGCTTGCTGGCAGGCGCCAGTTCACGCAGACGTTGCAGGTTGTGTCGCAGAGCGCGGCGGTTAATGACTACAGTTGCCGCTTGCATTTGTGTTCCTTGATAAGTGTTTGCTTAATCGATGTTGTTATTCGTCGTCGTACTGCGGGCCCGCGTAATTATCGAAGCGCGACCATTGACCGTTAAACGTCAGGCGCACCGTGCCGATTGGGCCGTTACGCTGTTTACCGATAATGATCTCGGCGATGCCTTTTAAGTCACTGTTTTCGTGATAAACCTCATCACGGTAGATGAACATGATTAAGTCGGCATCCTGCTCGATGGAGCCGGATTCACGCAGGTCGGAGTTGACCGGACGCTTGTCGGCACGTTGTTCCAGAGAGCGGTTAAGCTGCGACAGCGCCACCACCGGCACGTGCAGCTCTTTAGCTAACGCCTTGAGCGAGCGGGAAATCTCTGCAATTTCCAGCGTACGGTTGTCGGAGAGCGACGGAACGCGCATCAGCTGAAGGTAGTCGATCATGATGAGACCGATGCCACCGTGTTCACGAGCGATACGGCGCGCGCGGGAGCGCACTTCCGTCGGCGTCAGGCCGGAGGAGTCATCAATGTAGATGTTTCGCTTTTCCAGCAGAATCCCCATGGTGCCGGAGATGCGCGCCCAGTCTTCGTCGTCGAGCTGGCCGGTACGGATGCGGGTCTGGTCCACGCGCGACAGCGACGCCAGGGAACGCATCATAATCTGTTCGGATGGCATCTCGAGACTGAAGATCAGAACCGGTTTATCCTGCAACATCGCCGCGTTTTCGACGAGGTTCATCGCAAATGTCGTTTTACCCATCGACGGACGCGCAGCGACGATAATCAGATCCGACGGCTGGAGCCCGGCGGTTTTCTTGTTGAGATCGTCATAGCCGGTGTTCACACCGGTCACACCGTCGTGCGGCTGCTGGAACAATTGCTCGATACGCGCGACGGTGGCGTCGAGCACTTCAGTAATGTTTTTCGGGCCTTCGTCTTTATTCGCGCGGCTTTCGGCAATTTTAAAAACGCGAGACTCCGCGAGATCCAGCAGGTCTTCGCTGGTACGCCCCTGCGGATCGAACCCCGCTTCGGCGATTTCGTTGGCCACGGCGATCATTTCGCGGACAACGGCACGTTCGCGCACGATATCGGCGTAGGCACTGATGTTCGCCGCACTTGGCGTGTTTTTTGACAGTTCTGCCAGATAGGCGAATCCGCCCACGCTGTCCAGTTGCCCCTGCCGCTCCAGCGATTCCGCGAGCGTAATCAGGTCAATTGGGCTGCCGCCCTCCTGCAAACGCCCCATCTCCGTAAAGATATGGCGGTGCGGGCGGGTATAAAAATCTTCTGCGACAACGCGTTCGGCGACATCGTCCCAGCGCTCGTTATCCAGCATCAAACCGCCCAACACCGATTGTTCCGCTTCAATCGAGTGCGGCGGTACTTTCAGCCCGTCTACCTGAAAATCGCGGACGCGAGGTTCGGCTTGCGGTTTGTTGAAGGGTTTATTTGCTGCCATAGTGAATGGTATTACCGAGATAAAGAGTGGGTCGAAAGATTACCACATAATTGTTCAGGAGGAAGCATGGCAACCCGTATTGAGTTTAGCAAACATGGCGGCCCGGAAGTGCTGAACGCCGTCGAATTCACCCCCAATGCACCTGCCGAGAACGAAGTGCAGGTGGAAAACAAAGCGATTGGCATCAACTACATCGATACCTACATCCGCAGCGGACTCTACCCGCCGCCGTCGCTGCCAAGCGGCCTGGGCACCGAAGCCGCGGGCGTGGTCAGCCAGGTAGGCAGCAACGTTAAACACGTTAAAGCGGGCGATCGCGTGGTGTATGCGCAGTCCGGCCTTGGCGCTTATAGCTCGGTGCACAACGTCGCGGCGGATAAAGTGGCCCTGCTCCCGGCGGCTATCTCCTTTGAGCAGGCCGCCGCCTCCTTCCTCAAGGGGTTAACCGTCTACTATCTGCTGCGCAAAACCTACGAAATCAAACCCGGCGAACCGTTCCTGTTCCACGCGGCAGCGGGCGGCGTAGGGCTGATTGCCTGCCAGTGGGCCAAGGCGCTGGGTGCGAAGCTCATTGGCACCGTCGGTAGCGCAGAAAAAGCGCAGCGTGCCCTACAGGCAGGTGCATGGCAGGTGATTAACTATCGCGAAGAGAACATCGCCGAACGGGTGAAAGAGATAACCGGTGGGAAAAAGCTGCCGGTGGTGTACGACTCGGTAGGCAAAGATACCTGGGAAGCGTCGCTGGACTGCCTGCAACGCCGTGGGCTGATGGTGAGCTTCGGTAACTCGTCTGGCCCGGTGACCGGCGTGAATTTGGGGATCCTCAACCAGAAAGGATCGTTGTTCGTCACGCGCCCTTCCCTCTACGGCTACATCACCACCTACGACGAGCTGAAGGAGGCCAGTCACGAGCTGTTCTCGCTGATCGCCAGCGGCATTATCAAGGTGGACGTCGCGGAGAGTCAGAAGTATCCGCTGAAGGAGGCGCGTCGCGCGCATGAGATTCTGGAGAGCCGGGCTACGCAGGGTTCAAGCCTGCTGATTCCATAACGTTCCGGTCGCACAAAAGACTAGGGCTTCCCGTAGGAAGCCCTTTCTTTTTTTAGTTCGGCTGTATGTAGGGTACAGCTCGATGAATTCGTTATCGGCGGCAATAGTGACAGATTTATTACGCGAATCCTACGGAGATTTATGCAAAATTATTGAGGTTGTGACACACCCCTCAATACCTCCGGTAATTGCCGCGGTACGGCGGATTTTTTGGCGCATTAATCGCCCGGATGATCCACACCGCCGCCACCGCCAGGATAAGCCAGGGCAGTAGTTTAAGCATAATAGCAAACAGGCCACCGACGAACATCAATACCGTCGCCACCACCAGCGCGGCGATAATGCCGAGCAGGGAAATCCCCGTCACCAACAGCATCACGAAAAATCCAATCACAAATAACAGTTCCAGCATGGTTGCTCTCTCCCGGAAATCACTTTTTCTCTGAGCAGACTATTACAAGAAACGTGCCAAAGTTAACTTATTGATTATCAATAAAAACGCCCCGCTACAATGAGCGAGGCGTGGTGAATTTGACCAGGTTTTAGCGAAATAATTAGCGCTTATCGGCCACCAGCTTGAGCGCGTGCTCCAGCACGTTGATATCAGCGCCCGCCTTATGGGCGTTTTCACTCAGGTAGCGACGCCACTGGCGCGCTCCTGGAATGCCCTGGAACAGCCCCAGCATATGGCGGGTGATATGGCCCAGATAGGTGCCGTTGCTCAGCTCGCGCTCGATGTACGGGTACATTGCCCGCACCACCGCCACCGGGTCGGCATCCACGTCGGTAGCGCCAAAGATCTCGCGATCCACGGAGGCCAGAATACCCGGGTTCTGATAGGCTTCGCGGCCCACCATCACGCCATCCATATGTTGCAAATGCCCTTTCGCTTCTTCCAGCGATTTAATGCCGCCGTTGATGGACATCGTCAGATGCGGGAAGTCTTTTTTCAGCTGATAAACGCGCGGATAGTCCAGCGGCGGAATTTCACGGTTCTCTTTCGGGCTCAGGCCGGAAAGCCAGGCTTTGCGGGCGTGGATAATAAACATCTCGCACTCGCCGCGGCCAGAGACCGTATTGATGAAATCGCAGAGGAATTCGTAGCTGTCCTGGTCGTCAATACCGATACGGGTTTTGACCGTGACCGGGATAGAGACCACGTCACGCATCGCCTTTACGCAATCAGCAACCAGTTGGGCGTTGCCCATCAGGCAAGCGCCAAACATGCCGTTCTGCACGCGGTCAGACGGGCAACCCACGTTCAGGTTGATCTCGTCATAGCCGCGTTCCTGTGCCAGCTTCGCGCAGTGCGCCAGCGCCGCCGGGTCGCTGCCGCCCAGCTGCAACGCCACCGGATGCTCCTCTTCGCTATACGCCAGATAGTCGCCCTTGCCATGAATAATCGCCCCGGTCGTGACCATTTCGGTATACAGCAGCGTGTGCTGAGACAGCAGTCGCAGGAAGTAGCGACAGTGCCTGTCGGTCCAGTCGAGCATCGGCGCGATGGAGAAACGGTGAGCAGCAAAAGCGGGAGTCGAAGATTCTGACAGCATGGCGATTATTTAAGCATCCGAAAAAAGGGCGGCCACTATAGCACAGACAAAGAGGGGATACGATCCACCTTGCCGTGATATCAAAAAATGATATCATCACCTTGTCCGGTGGCCAACATGACAAAGGATTAATTGGCATGAAATCACTTAATGCCAGGCACCAAAGAACGTTACGGATGATCTTCTCAATGCCCACACCAGCCACGCTGGAGTGGCGAAAAATTGAAGCATTATTTATTGCTTTAGGTGCAAAAGTTTCAGAAGGACAGGGATCCCGGGTACGATTCGAAATCAATCAGGTGGTGGCCTCGTTCCATCGCCCTCATCCTGACAAGGAAGCCAAGGTTTATCAGGTTCGCGATGCAATGGCATTTCTTATCGCAGTAGGAGTGACTCCATGATGAATACCATGACGTATAAAGGCTATGCCGCAAAAATCGATTACAGTGACGAAGACATGTGCTTTATCGGTCGCGTTGCGGGGATCAGAGATGTCATTGGTTTCCACGCCGATAACGTAGCAGATCTGCGTAAAGCCTTCGAAGAAGCGGTGGATGATTATATTGCTTACTGCAAAGAGCAAGGGCGTGAACCCTTACGTCCGGCCAGTGGCAAAATCAGCCTGCGCATCTCTCCCGAAGTGCATTCGGCCATCAATATCGCCGCAGAAGTTTCTGGCAAGAGCGTCAATCAGTGGATTAACGATACGCTTTCCAGAGCGGCCCACGGTTAGCCGATGTAGGCCTGATACGCGCAGCGCCATCAGGCCTACAAGGTCGAAGATTAGAACGTGACGCTGAGCTGCGCCCCTGCGCCCCAGGTTTGGTCTTCGCCGTACAGCCCCATCAGGTCGACGTGCACCCGGTTAAAGGGCGCAAAGCCGACGCCGCCGGTAAAGACGTTGCTGTCGTTATTTTTTACATCAGCACGGTAACCCGCGCGCACCGCCAGCCAGTCCAGCGGACGTACTTCCGCGCCAACGCCGACGTACTGCGACGTATCTTCACTTTTAAAGCCCTTGGTTTCCGTCAAATCACCATCGGCGCTTAAGGTCACAAGATCGGTATGCCAGGCCACGCCTGCGGTCACCAGCGGGCGAATCTGATACGTATCGCGTACGCCAGCCACCTCTTTGGTGTCGATATCGCGCGAGAAGAGGTTTTGTCCGCTTAAGCCCACCGTCCAGTTATCACCAAAATCAGCGGCCACCCCGGCGTCAACGTTAAAGCCGGTATCATCGTTGCGATAGCGGCTGCTGTTGATGTCGTCGCTGCTGAAGTTGTAGATCGACACGGTGTAGTTATAGAGCCAGGTTTGCTGCAGTTTTGGCGTCACGCCCAGCGAAACCGGTACGCCGCCGAGATCGAACTGGCGGGCAATCGCCACACCATAGTCGGACACGATAGCCGCACGGCCATAGCCCTGAGACTTTAAATCCTGCGGATTGACGCCAATCGCACTTAACGGCACCGCTTCAACGCCGCGCAGCAGGTTGATATCCCCCTGATCGATATAGGAACTGACCCGCGCTCTGGCGCTGGCTTTGGTGACAAAAGCAACGTCCAGCACATCGTTTGGAATGCTGATCGCCAACCCCGCACCGGCTTTAGCGTTCGCCGTCTTGCCCTTTAACGAGGAGAGCTGATCCGCCAAATCCCCCGCCGCGACCGAAACTTGCCGGGATGCCGCGCTATTGGGATTGAGAAGATCGACGGGATTCATCGTGCGCAGCACCCGCCGATAGTTGTTAACATCATCGCTGATGTCGTCGATTTTGTTGCGCAGGTCGTCCTTATCGGAGATCTGCGCGCCAATTGACGGCACAATCAGCGTGATATCGTCATCCGGTTTTGCCTTTGCCAGTAGCGCCGGGTTAATTAACACGCCGCTGCCATAGTTCGCAGAGGCCACGCCCGTGCCGCCCATCGCGTCGTTACGGGCTTCCGACCAACCATTTGCCGCGCCTGCCTGTCCCGCAACAAAAAAGGAGACAGCCACCCCCATCAGCGAAAATTTGTCTTTTTTATTCACAGTATGCTCGTCTTATTGTCTGTAATGAAACAACCCTCCACCCGTTATCACCTGGATGGAGACGAACTGTTGCTGTGAATAGCGAGGGAAAAAGCGTCTTGTTCCCCTAACTGAAATTTTCTTCGGTTATCTTTATTTTTAATAAGCGCTCTAATCTTTATAGAAGAAGAGGCTAATTTCGCCCAGGTTTTCCATCGTGCGGGCCAAAAAACTGCGGCGGATGGTCCACCCAGCGATCGTCGCGCGTGACGGCATACGAGGCATTTAGCGGGTAGTAAATCCGGTTGTGTTTCTTATTGGCTTCCCCCACCACCAGCAGCCGGACCTCTTCTGACGTGTTGTTAATAAAGGTATGGCAAACGCCGTTTCCTGCCGGAAAGCCCACGCTGTCGCCGGGTTCCAGCTTCCACAGATAGCCGTTAATCCATGCCTGCGGATAACCTTCCAGCACGTAGATAAACTCCTCTTCGTCGCTCTCGGCATGCGGGTAGGAAGTGCGTCGGCCTGGCGGCAAGCGCTCGTGGTGAATACCAAGATGTCTCAGCCCCAGCGCACGAGCTAGCGGCGCGCCGATGGAGAAGCGCTCATCGCTGTCGGGATAGGTAGAGTCATCCGGTCCTTCAACATCGTGCCAATGGCGAATACAGTCGGGTCTTTTCATCATTTTTCATCCTGAGTGTGAAGTGCACCTGCTATAACACAGCTATAGCACACCTGTGGAAACTCGGCGTTTCCGGCATAACATGGTAAAGTAGGGGTTTATTTCCCCGTAACCTGAGGACGCCAATGGATAAGACCACCACGCAAGAACTGTTAGCGCAAGCTGAAAAGCTGTGCGCGCAACGCGGCGTGCGCCTGACTCCGCAACGTCTCGAAGTGTTGCGCCTGATGAGTCTGCAGGAAGGGGCAATCAGCGCCTATGACCTGCTGGATCTGCTGCGTGAGAAAGAACCGCAGGCCAAGCCGCCCACCGTCTATCGCGCGCTGGAGTTTCTGCTTGAGCAGGGCTTCGTGCACAAGGTCGAGTCCGCTAACAGCTACGTGCTGTGCCACCTGTTCGATCAGCCGACCCACACCTCCGCAATGTTTATCTGCGATCGCTGCGGCGTGGTGAAAGAAGAGTGTGCGGAAGGCGTTGAGGACATCATGCATACGCTGGCAGCAAAGATGGGCTTTGCGCTGCGCCACAACGTCATTGAAGCGCACGGGCTGTGTTCCGCCTGCGTGGAAGTTGAAGCCTGTCGCGCGCATGAGCATTGCCATCACGACCATACGATTCATATTAAAAAGAAATCCCGCTAACGCGGGATTGATGGGGAGCGTACCTCCTTGTACGCATGGGCAGGAGGAGTGCGTTACCAGCGGTGATTGTGCCGTTTATCCCAGCTATCCACCTCTTTTTCCGCCTGATCTTTTGCGTATCCATAACGTTCCTGGATTTTACCGACCAGCTGATCGCGTTTACCTTCGATCACCGTGATGTCATCATCGGTCAGTTTGCCCCATTGCTCTTTCACTTTACCTTTAAGCTGCTTCCAGTTACCGCCGACTTCGTCTTTATTCATCATTGAATCCTCGATCGTCAGTGAATGAATAGCGAGAGAGTGTGAACTCTTTTTCGCTAAGCGTGAGGTTAATTGTAGTCAGTCATTCTGAGCATGATTCACTATTCGGAATCTTTAACCATCACATCAGGAAAACCAGCTGTCATTTCGCCAGTGGCGACGCCAGATATACGCCAGCGACAGGCCGCGCAGCGCGAGGAAAACGGCCAACGCCAGCCACAGCCCATGGTTGCCAAGCACCGGCAGTGCCAGCAGCGTCAGCGCAAAACCGGCGGCGGCGACCGCCATACTGTTGCGCATCTCGGCGCCTCGCGTGGCGCCGATAAACATGCCGTCCAGCAGATAACACCAGACGCCAATCACCGGCAGCACCACCTGCCACAGCACGTAACGGTCTGCCAGTTGCTGCAGTTCGGGCAGCGAGGTAAGTAAGGCGACGATATTTTCGCCAAACACGGCGTATACCAGCGCAAAAGCCAACGCCACCACCCCCGCCTGACGGCACGCAGCGCGCCAGACCTCAAGCAGTTTGCTGCCATCGCGCGCGCCATACGCCTGGCCGGAGTGGGCCTCCACCGCGTAAGCGAAGCCATCCAGCGCGTAGGCGGTGAAAGTGAGCATGGTCATCAGCACCGCGTTCACCGCCACCACTTCACCACCGAGCCGCGCGCCAAAGACGGTGACCGCGCCGAAGCACAGCTGTAACAGCAGGGAACGCAGCATAATGTCGCGGTTGAGCGCCAGCAGGCGGCGGATGTTGCCGCGCCAGGCGGTTTTCAGCATCGCCCAAGAGATGCCGCGCATCGCCATCACCTTGTGTACCATTCCCAGCCCGACCAGCAAGGTGGCATATTCGGCAATGCCGGTGGCGAGCGCCGCACCCTGCACGTTCATGTGCAGACCCATCACCAGCCACAGATCGAGCACGATATTCAGTACGTTTCCCACCACCAGCAGCACCACCGGCGCGCGGGCGTACTGCACGCCGAGCAGCCAACCCAGCAGGACCAGGTTCGCCAGAGAAGCAGGCGCGCTGAGCCAGCGAATGGCGAGGAAGCGACGCGCCTGCTCCAGCACCTCGCCGCTGCCGCCGACGATGGAGAGCGCCAGGTTAATCAGCGGCGTTTTGAACAGGATGATGAGCAGCCCGGCGCCCAGCGCCAGCATCAACGGTTGCACCAGCGCGCGGGCCAGCGCCTGCGGGTTTTTCGCGCCAAAGGCCTGCGCCGTCAGGCCGGTTGTACTCATGCGTAGAAACAGCAGCAGCATAAACAGGAAACTGGTCGCCGTTGCCCCGATAGCGACACCGCCCAGATAGACGGGGCTGTCCAGGTGACCGATCACGGCGGTATCGACCAGACCCAGCAGAGGCACGGTAATGTTGGAGAAGATCATCGGTAGCGCAAGGCGCCACAGCGCTTTATCAGCGGAAGTGAGTAGCGACATGGGTATCAACCAGAACGAAAAAAGGCTGCGATAGCGGATGTATCGCAGCCATTAGAGAGGGGGAGTTTTTACAGCCATTCGCCGTTGCGGATAACGCCAACGGCCAGCCCTTCAATGGAGAAATTCTGCTGACGCAGATCCACCACGATCGGCTTAAATTCGCTGTTTTCTGGCAGCAGTTCGACGACGTTACCCTGTTTTTTCAGGCGTTTGACCGTCACTTCTTCGTCGATGCGCGCGACAACGACCTGGCCGTTGCGTACGTCCTGAGTCTTATGCACCGCGAGCAGGTCGCCGTCCATAATCCCGATATCTTTCATCGACATGCCGCTAACGCGCAGCAGGAAGTCGGCGCTCGGTTTGAACAGCGACGGGTCAACCTGGTAATGGCCTTCGATATGCTGCTGCGCCAGCAGCGGTTCGCCCGCCGCGACGCGGCCCACCAGCGGCAGACCTTCTTCTTCTTCCACCAGCAGGCGGATACCGCGAGAAGCGCCGGAGACAATCTCGATGACACCTTTACGCGCCAGCGCTTTCAGGTGCTCTTCAGCCGCGTTTGGGGAACGGAACCCCAAGCGCTGAGCAATTTCCGCACGCGTCGGCGGCATGCCCGTCTGGCTGATATGATCCCGGATGAGATCAAACACCTCTTGCTGCCTGGTCGTTAACGCTTTCATTCCGCCCCCTGGGTGTATATACAGTTATGCTGTGAGTATATACAGCTAGTGTTTATTTTGAAACCATAAAACGCACGAAATCAGGCAGTTTTCACAGCTTTAGTGGAAATGCGCCCACAGCAGCGTGCCCCAGGTGATCAGCGCGACGAAAATCGCCAGCAGCACCGCCGCCGATCCCATATCTTTTGCCCGCCCGGACAGCTCGTGGTATTCGGAGCCGATACGGTCCACCACCGCTTCCAGTGCACTATTGAGAATTTCCACTATCATCACCAACAGGACGGAGCCGATGAGCAGCACGCGCGTAATCGCGTCGACATCCAGCCAGCAGGCGATAATAATCGCCAGCACCGACGCGACACCCTCCTGGCGGAACGCGGCTTCGTTGATCCACGCCGCGCGAAATCCTTTCCAGGAATAGCCCGCTGCTTTGATGATTCGGGTGAGCCCGGTGGTATTATTGGCCATCTCAAGAACCTTTTTTGTTATTACGTCAATGACAATGCGTGTTATGAAGCGGTAGAACAGAAATTCTGCTGACTTTCTGATATTCTTGCCGCGCATTTGCATGATTAACCAGAGGCTTTACATCGTTTATGTCCGGCTGGCCACGAATTTACTACAAATTACTGAATTTACCATTAAGCGTACTGGTAAAAAGCAAGTCTATTCCCGCAGAGCCTGCACAGGAATTAGGACTTGATACCTCGCGTCCGATTATGTACGTCCTGCCTTATAATTCTAAGGCCGACCTGCTGACGCTGCGCGCCCAATGTCTGGCGCACGATTTACCTGACCCGCTTGAACCGCTGGAAATCGACGGCACCCTGCTGCCGCGCTACGTGTTTATCCACGGCGGCCCGCGCGTGTTCACCTACTACACGCCGAAGGAAGAGTCGATCAAGCTGTTCCACGACTACCTCGATCTGCACCGCAGCAATCCGGATCTGGATGTGCAAATGGTGCCGGTCTCCGTGATGTTCGGGCGTTCGCCTGGCCGCGAAAAAGGCGAGGAAAACCCACCGCTGCGGATGCTCAACGGCTTCCAGAAATTCTTCGCTGTCTCCTGGCTGGGCCGCGATAGCTTCGTGCGTTTCTCGCCGTCCGTGTCGCTGCGCCGCATGGCCGACGAACACGGCACGGACAAAATCATCGCGCAGAAGCTGGCGCGCGTCGCGCGTATGCACTTTGCCCGTCAGCGTCTGGCGGCGGTTGGCCCGCGTCTGCCGGCGCGTCACGACCTGTTCAAAAAGCTGCTGGCGTCGAAAGCCATCGCCAAGGCGGTAGAAGACGAAGCGCGCAGCAAGAAAATCTCGCACGAGAAGGCGCAGCAAAACGCCATTGCGCTGATGGAAGAGATTGCGGCGAACTTCTCCTACGAGATGATTCGCCTCACCGACCGTATCCTCAGCTTTACCTGGAACCGTCTGTATCAGGGGATTAACGTCCATAACGCCGAGCGCGTACGCCAGCTGGCGCACGACGGCCATGAAATCGTCTACGTGCCCTGCCACCGTAGCCATATGGACTATCTGCTGCTCTCTTACGTGCTCTATCACCAGGGGCTGGTACCGCCGCACATTGCCGCCGGTATCAACCTGAACTTCTGGCCAGCCGGGCCGATTTTCCGCCGCCTGGGCGCGTTCTTTATCCGCCGTACCTTCAAGGGCAACAAGCTTTACTCCACGGTGTTCCGCGAATACCTCGGCGAGCTGTTTAGCCGCGGCTATTCCGTTGAATACTTTGTGGAAGGCGGGCGTTCCCGTACCGGCCGTCTGCTGGATCCAAAAACCGGCACACTGTCGATGACCATTCAGGCGATGCTGCGCGGCGGTACTCGCCCGATTACGTTAGTGCCGATTTACATCGGCTACGAGCACGTGATGGAAGTGGGTACCTACGCCAAAGAACTGCGCGGCGCGACGAAAGAGAAAGAGAGCCTGCCGCAAATGCTGCGCGGGCTGAGCAAGCTGCGTAATCTCGGCCAGGGCTACGTCAACTTCGGCGAACCCATGCCGCTGATGACCTACCTGAACCACCACGTGCCGGAGTGGCGCGAGTCGATCGATCCGATCGAAGCCGTACGCCCGGCGTGGCTGACGCCGACCGTCAACAAACTGGCGGGCGAGCTGATGGTGCGTATCAACAACGCCGGCGCCGCCAATGCCATGAACCTGTGCTGCACCGCGCTGTTGGCTTCGCGCCAGCGTTCGCTGACCCGTGAACAGCTGACGCAGCAGCTGGAATGCTACCTGGCGTTAATGCGTAATGCGCCGTACGCGCCGGATGCTACCGCGCCAAAAGCCTCCGCCAGCGAGCTTATCGACCACGCGCTGCAGATGAACAAGTTCGAAGTCGAGAAAGACACCATCGGCGACATCATTATTCTGCCGCGCGAGCAGGCGGTGCTGATGACGTACTACCGCAACAACATCGCGCACATGCTGATTATGCCATCGCTGCTGGCCACCATCATGACTCAACATCGCCAGATCTCCCGCGATCAGGTGTTGAGTATGATCGAAACGCTGTATCCGATGCTGAAAGCCGAGCTGTTCCTGCGCTGGACCCGTGAAGAGCTACCGGCAGTCATTGATACGCTGATCGCCGAAATGGCGCGTCAGGCGCTGATTACCGAGCAGAACGGCGAGCTGCGCATCAACGCGTCACACTCCCGCACGCTTCAACTGCTGGCGGCCGGGGCGCGCGAGACGCTGCAACGCTACGCGATCACCTTCTGGCTGCTGAGCGGCAACCCATCGATGAACCGCAGTACGCTGGAGAAAGAGAGCCGTACGCTGGCGCAGCGTCTGTCGGTGCTGCACGGCATCAACTCGCCGGAGTTCTTTGATAAAGCGGTGTTCTCGTCGCTGGTGCTGACGCTCCGCGATGAGGGCTATATCAGCGACAGCGGCGACGCCGAGCCGGAAGAGACGATGAAGGTTTACCAGATGATGGCGGGCCTGATCACCTCGGACGTGCGCTTGACGATCGAGAGCGTGACGCAGGAAGAGGCGGCACAGTAAAAACAAAAATCCCCGGTCTGTACCGGGGATTTTTTTATTCGCTTATTGGGTGCCGGCCAGGCGACAGTTTCATGCCAAACTCAGAACTGCCAGTAGCTCATCGCCAGTCCAATAAACAGCACCAGACCCACGTAGTTATTGTTCATAAACGCCTGGAAGCACGGCCCACGCTCGCGGTGGCGGATCAGCTTCTGTTGGTAGACGAACAGCGCGCCGGCAATCAGGATTGACCAGTAAAACTCCCAGTTCAGGCCGTTCAACCAGCCGATAAGCGCCATCAGTGCCAGCACGCACGCCTGCAGGATACCGATAATCAGACGGTCGTTATCGCCGAACAGAATCGCCGTGGATTTGATGCCAATCTTCACGTCATCATCGCGGTCAACCATCGCATACTGGGTATCGTAGGCCACCGCCCACAAAATATTGGCCAGCAGCATCAGCCAGCAGCTCAGCGGCAGTGACTCGCTGACCGCCGCGAAGGCCATCGGAATTGACCAGCCAAACGCCGCCCCCAGCACCACCTGCGGCAGGTGGGTATAACGCTTCATAAACGGGTAAACCCAGGCCAGCGCCAGCGCCGCCACCGACAACAGAATGGTCATCGTGTTGAGCGTCAGCACCAGCAGGAAAGAGAGCGCCACCAGCACGATAAACAGCGTACGGGCCTCTTTCTCCGTGACCGCGCCGCTCGGCAGCGGACGGTTGGCCGTGCGTTTCACGTGGCCGTCGAATTTACGATCCGCATAATCGTTGACCACGCAGCCTGCGGCGCGCATCAGCCAGACGCCCGCCACAAACACCGCCAGGATCCACAGCGGCGGTACGCCCGGTGAGGCGACCCACAGTGCCCACAGCGTCGGCCACAGCAGCAGCAGCGCGCCGATCGGTTTATCCGTACGCATCAGTCGATGGTAAGCCAGTAGCTTGTTCTGCTTCAGACTCCACTCCATTCTTCTTCTTCCTCTTAGTACAGCGGCGATGCCAGTAAAAACAGCTCGGTTAACAGCAGCGGTTTACCGCTCAGGCGGAGACGGGAACGACGCCCCCACAGCGCATCATGACGGCCTATCTCAATAAAGTCTCGCGTCAGCGTCGACGACGTAAACAGATAACGACCCAGCGGCGTCTGCCCCAGGTTTTGTAGCGCCAGCTCCGGCCCACAGAGGGTCGACTCTGGCACCACGGTGCGCCCGGCAAGCCACGGCTCACCGCCGACGCACAATAATATTTCTCGCAACCAATAGCGAGACTCTTCTGGCAACAGGTGTTGTTCTTCTACCAGCGCATCGCGGCTGACAAACGCTTCGTTTAAAAGCGTTACGCTAACCGGTTTCCCAAACTGCTCAAACCGTTTGGTCATCGAATCTTCCAGCATCAGCCAGTCGCGCTGAGTGGGTTCAAGCGGGGGAATGACGTCAAAATAGCGCAGCGCGCGCAGTTGCGTCAGTGCAGGGTGCGACATGCCTGTCTCTCCAATACAAAGCGTTTCGCCATTGTATCGCAGAAAGCCGCGGGAGGGGGTGCAGTAATGGTCAAATACGATCATTAGCGCAACAGCAGTGCAACAGTTTGCTTTGCGCTATATGCCGTTCATCATCGCAACCTGAAGGATGAAGCGTATAAAAAAGGTGTGCCCGACAGGGCACACCGAAAGGCTTCGCCTAAACATCGGCGCTGCGGGGAGAACTTACCCCTTGCCTTTTACAGCGCCGATAAAGGTGGAACGAGCAGATTTAGATCCCAGGCGTTCGGCTTCATTCATCAGTTTCAGGGCTTTGTCGATATCCCCTTTCGCCACGGCCTGTTTAATCCCGTTGTTGAAGTAGCTTTCCGTATCGTCGAGCATCGGTTCAGTTTTCGCTGCCGGAGCCGCAACTGGCGCCACGACCGGGGCCGCTGCGGGTGCGCTGGCAACCGGTGCCGCCGTGTTACCGACAGTGACCGGAGCCGGGCCGGAAGAGCCAAACAGCGGGCCAACCAGAACGCTGGAGCTGCTGTTGGTTTTCACCTTCAGCTTCACCAGACCATCGGTGGTGTGTTTAGCGATCGGGTCAGGAATATCCGGCACCGCGTTACCGGTGCCTTTGGCGTAGGCTTTTGCCGGATCCAGCAGCGTTGTGGTTTGCTGGAGATCTTTCTCGGTGGTAAAGACCAGAACATAGAGTTTTTGCTGGCCCAGCGCCGGCGTCAGGCGCATCACCCCTTCCAGACGGTCGGCGCTCATCACGCCAGGCTCCTGGTAGGTGAAGTAGCTGCTTGGGAAGAACGCAGAAGGCGTCATATTCTGGTCAAGAATCAGCACATTCGGCGCAAATACGCTGGTTTGTTTGTTCACTTCGCTGGTCAGCGTCAGCGTCAGCTCGCCAATGTTGGCGGGAACGCTGTAGGCTACGACGTTGCCGGTGATTCCCGGAACGTTCAGGCTTTGACCACCGGTGGAAATTTGGGTGGATTGAACTTTAGATTGATCGACCGGCGTCCAGGTCAGCTGCTGGAGGGCAGCGGTCGGGATGGTCGGCGCGGCGCTGGTGTTTTGCGGCACGTAGTTGACGTCAGCGAGGCTAATGCCCGGGACGCTCGCCATTAATCCAGCGGATAAGCAGAGAGCAACGAGACTTTTTTTCATTTTCATTATGATGACCTCAGAAAGCGTGGTTCTAGCGGTAGCCAGGCAATAGCGCGCTAAACCTCAAGGAACAGAGGGGCTTGCGCCCCTCGTCGGTTGTTACGTCAGGTTAATGCTGAATTACCACCAGATTTCCATCTGTGCACCGAAGGACCACTCATCGTTGTCGCCGCGGCTGTAGGTTTTCGCGCTGGTATCTTTGTAAGCGATACCGTTGTCGTAACCCCATTTCTCATCCCACTTCGCATAGGTTGCGAATACGCGGATAGCCGGACGGGACCAGATGCTGTCGCCAGCCTGCCACTGTTGCGCCAGGGTGATTTTGTACTGGTTGTTGCGATCGCCAGTCTGCTGAGATTTGACGTTGTCGTAGCCGACTTCCATCAGGGTGCTCATGATTGGCGTCCATTTGTACATAGGACGCACACCGACGGTCCACCACTTGGTGCCGTTGCCATCATCGCGGTCGATATTCTGGTACATACCGACGTACATCAGATCAACTTTCTCACCGAGGGAGATTGCGCCGTGATCAAGTACACGCCACATGTCGCCGTTGTTATTGATCTTGTTATCTACCGCACCGATTTCTGCGTCTTTGTCATAGTCGTTGCCGGTGAAAGAGCCCTGAGACAGACCTTTACCCTGCGTGGTCATGGCGTCAGTGGCGTACTGAACAACAAACTTGTTGTAGCCTTTCAACATGCTCTGGGTATGTTCAGCGGTGAACATCCAGCCGTCTTTGGTTGCGCCGTCAGCAAAGCTGTAACCGTCGGTTTTGTTAGCACGACCGTAGTCAACACCCAGCTCCAGCACGCCGTCCGGGTTGGTTTCCAGACCGGCTAAACGGACGTCGAATACGTCGTTCGCTGTGTCTTTGTATTTGCTGTAAATATCATTGCTGGTGAAGATGTAAGAACCACCCGCTTCCTGAGAACGGGTTGCTGCCAGAGACAGTTTACCGAAGCCCAGGTCGATGTTTTCGATACCGGCACCAGGACCCGAGATATCCCAGTAGTAGAAGTCGATCATGTGAACGTCATGACGCTGATAGAAGCGCTTACCGGCCCAGATAGTGGAGCCTGGCAGCCATTCGATCAGGTTTTTACCCTGGACGTTCGCTTCACGGAACGCCGGGTCGGTTGCTTCCCAGTCGTTCTGCTGTGCAACGGAGTAAGCCACGTTGGTGTCGAAGTAGAAGCTCTTATCGCCCTCTTTCCACACTTCCTGACCTAATTTAATTTCAGCATAGGTTTCACATTCGTTACCAAGACGGTATTTACTTTGTGCACCGGTTGCCTGGAAACACTGTTGTTCGCCACCGCTACCCGTCCAGCCAATGCCGGAACGCGCGTAGCCATGAAAATCTACGGCCATTGCCTGAGCAGACATAATGCCTGCTGCGACGGCAACCGCCACGGGGAGTTTGCGCAGAGTAATCATCATTCTATCTCCTGAGATCATTGCTTTTCTTTTCAACATTTCGCCCCTGTATCGCCTTATCGCTGGCGGCGTGGGGGCTGCCTGTTTGCTTTGTTATGGGACGTTTAAACGCCGAGCTCTTTATGCAGCCGACGACATGCGGTGCCATCTTCACGGAACAGATGGCAGCGCTCTGGCGGCAAGCCGATGGCGAATGTGGCTCCCTCTTCGACCAACACCACGTCGTTCTGGCGGTAAACCAGGTTTTGACGGATGGCAGGGATCTGGATATGAATTTGTGTTTCGTTGCCCAGCTGCTCGACAACATGCACCACACCTTCCAGCGTCACATCGGCGATGTGGCTCGGCATCAGGTGCTCCGGGCGAATGCCCAGCGACATGTTGGCGCCAACCTGCACGTTGTTACTCTCGACCGGCAGCCAAATCTGCTGATGGTTCGGCAGCTCGACCTGCACCTGATCGATGGCGGTGGCAGTAACTTTCACCGGCAGGAAGTTCATCTTCGGCGAGCCGATAAAGCCCGCGACGAAACGGTCAGCCGGGTAGTGGTACAGCTCGAGAGGTTTACCGACCTGCGCCACGCGGCCGGCGTCGAGCACCACGATTTTGTCGGCCAGCGTCATGGCTTCGACCTGATCGTGGGTGACGTAAATCATCGTGCGGCCCAGACGTTTGTGTAGGCGGGAAATTTCAATACGCATCTGTACGCGCAGCGCAGCGTCGAGGTTAGAAAGGGGTTCATCGAGCAGGAATACGCGCGGTTCGGCAACCAGCGTACGACCAATCGCCACGCGCTGACGCTGGCCGCCGGACAGCGCCTTCGGTTTACGTTCCAACAGGTGGGCTAACTGCAGTACTTCAGAAACCTGGGTCACGCGCTGGTTAATCACGTCTTTTTTCGCGCCAGCCAGCTTCAGGCCAAAGGACATATTTTCAGCAACGGACAGATGGGGATATAACGCGTAGGACTGGAACACCATCCCCACGCCGCGCTCGGCTGGCGGTACGTCGTTCATGCGGGTATCGCCGATCATCAGATCGCCGCTGGTGATGGTTTCGAGGCCTGCGATCATACGCAGCAGCGTAGATTTACCGCAGCCTGATGGCCCGACAAACACCACGAACTCCCCTTCCTGGATATCAAGGTTGATATCTTTTGATACCACCACGTCGCCCCAGGCTTTCGTTACATTGCGTAGCTGTACGTTCGCCATGCCCTTCTCCCTCGTTACAACTTGTCACCAACAGACACATTCAAGATGGGCTGACTATGCCTTACACATCATTGAGGGGAATCCTCCACCCCCCTTGTTTTTTATGGGGGAGGAGACGGGAGGATGAGAAGGCGCGCTCTGCCCCCGATGACATCGGGTCAGGACTAAAATCGTGATGGGGGCGACAAAAAACGGCGCTTTTTTTTGTGCGCCAGGACGCATAACTGGGATTTATGTTATGGCGATCACACTAATAGCCCCGAGGGCGTAGAGGTCAGGAGGATGGAAAGGGGTTGCTAAAAAAGGAAACTCATCGATGTTAAACCACCTCTGTGTATCCACAAGTACATCACCTGGAAAGGACGGGATATATGAAAATCAAAACTGGCGCTCGCATCCTCGCGCTGTCCGCATTGACTACGATGATGTTTTCCGCCTCGGCTTTGGCAAAAATCGAAGAGGGAAAACTGGTTATCTGGATTAACGGCGACAAGGGCTATAACGGCCTGGCCGAGGTCGGTAAGAAATTTGAAAAAGATACGGGCATTAAAGTGACCGTAGAACACCCGGATAAGCTGGAAGAAAAATTCCCGCAGGTTGCGGCAACCGGCGACGGCCCGGACATCATCTTCTGGGCGCATGACCGTTTCGGCGGCTACGCGCAGTCTGGCCTGCTGGCGGAAGTGACGCCGGACAAAGCGTTCCAGGACAAACTCTACCCGTTCACCTGGGATGCCGTGCGCTATAACGGCAAGCTGATTGCTTACCCAATCGCGGTCGAAGCGCTGTCGCTGATTTACAACAAAGACCTCGTACCGAACCCGCCGAAAACCTGGGAAGAAATCCCGGCGCTGGATAAAGAGCTGAAGGCGAAAGGTAAATCCGCGCTGATGTTCAACCTGCAAGAACCGTACTTCACCTGGCCGCTGATTGCTGCCGACGGCGGCTACGCGTTCAAGTTTGAAAACGGCAAGTACGACGTGAAAGATGTCGGCGTTGATAGCGCTGGCGCGAAAGCGGGCCTGACCTTCCTGGTTGACCTGATCAAAAACAAACACATGAACGCGGATACCGACTACTCCATCGCTGAGGCAGCCTTCAACAAAGGCGACACTGCGATGACCATCAACGGTCCGTGGGCGTGGTCCAACATCGATAAGAGCAAGGTGAACTACGGCGTAACGCTGCTGCCAACCTTCAAAGGCAAGCCGTCTAAACCGTTCGTTGGCGTTCTGAGCGCCGGCATCAACGCCGCGAGCCCGAACAAAGAGCTGGCGAAAGAGTTCCTCGAAAACTACCTGCTGACCGACCAGGGTCTGGATGCAGTGAACAAGGACAAACCGCTGGGCGCCGTGGCGCTGAAATCCTTCCAGGATCAGTTAGCGAAAGACCCGCGTATCGCGGCCACCATGGATAACGCCCAGAAAGGCGAAATCATGCCGAACATCCCGCAGATGTCTGCATTCTGGTATGCCGTTCGTACCGCAGTGATCAACGCCGCCAGCGGTCGTCAGACCGTCGATGCTGCGCTGAAAGATGCACAGGGTCGTATCACCAAGTAATACCTGTCGTTCCCTCTCCCGGTGAGAGGGAAACACTCCCCCTCTCCCTCAGGGAGAGGGACGGGGTGAGGGTTGTTTAAATCGCTGTAGAGGAAGATCCCCATGGATGTCATTAAAAAGAATCATTGGTGGCAAAGCGACACGCTGAAATGGTCAGTGATTGGTCTGCTGGGCCTGCTGGTGGGTTACCTTGTAGTTTTAATGTACGCACAAGGGGAGTACCTGTTTGCCATCATGACGCTGATCTTAAGCTCAGCGGGCCTGTACATTTTCGCCAACCGTAAGACCTACGCCTGGCGCTACGTTTACCCTGGCATGGCCGGGATGGGGCTGTTCGTCCTGTTCCCGCTGATTTGTACCATCGCCATTGCCTTTACCAACTACAGCAGCACTAACCAGCTTACCTTTGAGCGCGCCCAGCAGGTCCTGATGGACCGCAGCTATCAGGCGGGCAAATCCTATAATTTCAGCCTCTTCCCGGCGGGCGACGAGTGGCAGTTGGCCCTCACCGACGGTGAAAGCGGGAAAAACTACCTCTCCGACGCCTTTAAATTTGGCGGCGAACAGAAACTGCAGTTAAAAGAAACCGAAGCGCTGCCGGGCAGTGAACGTGCGCAGCTGCGCGTGATTACCCAGAACCGCCAGGCGCTGAACCAGCTGACCGCCGTTCTGCCGGATGAAAGCAAAGTCACCATGAGCTCGCTGCGCCAGTTCTCCGGCACCCAGCCGCTCTACACGCTGGCCGACGATGGCTTGCTGACCAATAACCAGACTGGTGTGAAATACCGCGCCAACAACGACATTGGTTTCTACCAAACCGTTAACGCCGACGGCAGCTGGGGCACCGAGAAGTTAAGCCCAGGCTACACCGTCGGTATCGGCTGGGATAACTTCACCCGCGTCTTTACCGACGAGGGCATCCAGAAGCCGTTCGTCGCCATCTTCGTCTGGACGGTGGTCTTCTCGGTGCTGACCGTGATCCTGACCGTCGCCGTCGGCATGGTGCTGGCCTGCCTGGTACAGTGGGAAGCGCTGAAGGGCAAAGCCATCTACCGCGTCCTGCTGATTCTGCCGTACGCTGTGCCGTCGTTTATCTCGATTCTGATTTTCAAAGGGCTGTTTAACCAGAGCTTCGGTGAAATCAACATGATGCTGAGCGCGCTGTTCGGTATCAAACCGGCCTGGTTCAGCGACCCGACCACCGCGCGTTCGATGATTGTTATCGTCAACACCTGGCTGGGCTACCCGTACATGATGATTCTGTGCATGGGCCTGCTGAAGGCGATTCCGGACGACCTGTATGAAGCCTCGGCAATGGATGGCGCCGGTCCGTTCCAGAACTTCTTTAAGATTACGTTCCCGCTGCTGATTAAGCCGCTGACGCCGCTGATGATCGCCAGCTTCGCCTTTAACTTTAACAACTTCGTGCTGATTCAGCTGTTGACCAACGGTGGCCCGGACCGTCTCGGCACCACCACGCCAGCCGGTTATACCGACCTGCTTGTGAGCTACACCTACCGCATCGCCTTTGAAGGCGGCGGCGGCCAGGACTTCGGTCTGGCGGCGGCGATTGCCACGCTGATCTTCCTGCTGGTAGGCGCACTGGCCATCGTGAACCTGAAAGCCACGCGTATGAAGTTTGATTAAGGGAGACAACGAACATGGCTATGGTACAACCCAAATCTCAGAAACTGCGTCTCTTTACCACGCATCTGCTGCTGCTGATTTTTATCGCGGCGATCATGTTCCCGCTGCTGATGGTTATCGCTATCTCGCTGCGTGAAGGGAACTTCGCCACCGGCAGTCTTATCCCGGAACAGATCTCCTGGGAGCACTGGAAACTGGCGCTGGGCTTCAGCGTTGAACACGCCGATGGCCGCGTCACTCCGCCGCCGTTCCCGGTGCTGCTGTGGCTGTGGAACTCGGTGAAAATCGCTGGTATCACCGCGATTGGCATCGTGGCGCTGTCCACCACCTGCGCCTACGCTTTTGCCCGTATGCGCTTCCCGGGCAAGGCCACACTGCTCAAAGGGATGTTGATTTTCCAGATGTTCCCGGCGGTGCTGTCACTGGTTGCCCTGTACGCGTTGTTTGACCGTCTGGGCCAGTACATTCCGTTTATCGGCCTGAACACCCACGGCGGCGTGATCTTCGCCTACCTTGGCGGCATTGCGCTGCACGTGTGGACGATTAAAGGCTATTTCGAAACGATTGACGGCTCGCTGGAAGAAGCGGCCGCGCTGGACGGCGCGACCCCGTGGCAGGCATTCCGCCTGGTGCTGTTGCCGCTGTCCGTACCGATTCTGGCGGTGGTGTTTATCCTGTCGTTTATCGCCGCCATTACCGAAGTACCGGTTGCATCGCTCCTGCTGCGCGATGTGAACAGCTACACCCTCGCCGTAGGTATGCAGCAATACCTCAACCCACAAAACTATCTGTGGGGCGACTTTGCCGCTGCGGCAGTCCTTTCCGCCATCCCTATTACCGTGGTCTTCCTGCTCGCGCAGCGTTGGCTGGTAAACGGCCTCACGGCCGGCGGCGTGAAGGGCTAAGTTTCATCAGCAATGCCACTGCTATTATCCTCAACTTGAACGAACCCTAACTTGTGACTGTTTGGCGCTCTACGGAGCGCCCTTTTTTTTGCCTACCGTATGACCTGATAAGGCCTACTCTCGCTTCAGACGTTTGGAGTTACACAGCCATAGCGTAATCACCAGCAGCAAAATCGCGGCAGAGTAAATCAGCACATCCAACGGCGACTTATGGTCGACGATAATCAACCGCACAATCGCAGTAATGCCGATGTAGACAAAGTAACGCAGGGGAAAATGGAAGCCTGACTGAAAGTACTTCACAATCAGAGCGATAAATTCGAAATAGAGGAAGTAAACCACCAGCCCCTCCACCAGCTCATACTTGCTGGTGCGTTCCGGCGCGAATAGCACATCGGCCAGATGAACCGTCTCTTTACCGAGAAAAACGATCAGAATCAGACCAAGGCTGAGCAGACCCAAATTCAACACGGTCTGCAAAATGGTGGAGATAAACTCTACGCGTGGGCGAGTCAGTGACGTCATAGCTAGCACCTCTTTCGCTGGGCCGAGATTCCTGTATAGCGCAAAAACGTGATCCAGATCTAGTTTTTATCGCCACCTTTTCGCTGTTTTCCCCAGCAACAGATAAAAATGAGTCTGATAAAGAGGGGAAATTTTTCGACTCTATGCTTATCAGTAGCGCTTCTTCCTGCCGCGCTACACTTAAGGAGAACGTTTTTTATCAGAGGGATACTATGCAATCACTCCGCCAGGTCGCCATCCGCAATGTGGTACGCGGCGACAACGTCGTCATTTATGAACCTGCCAATCTTTACGACTGCACGCTGGGTAACAACGTGTTCGTCGGTCCGTTTGTCGAAATCCAGGGCAACAGCTGGATTGGCGACGAGACTAAAATCCAGTCGCACACCTTTATCTGCGAATATGTCACCATCGGGCGAGGCTGTTTTATCGGCCACGGGGTCATGTTTGCCAACGATATGTTTCGCGAGGGAAAGCCAAACGCAGACCGTGAAAGCTGGGGACGGATCGCTATCGGCGACAATGTCTCCATCGGCAGTGGCGCAACGATTCTCTCGGTGTCGATCTGCGATGGCGTGGTCATTGGCGCAGGCAGCGTGGTGACGCGTTCAATCAGTGAGAAAGGCGTGTACGCCGGGAACCCCGCGCGGTTGCTGCGGAGGTTATAAGCGTAGCCCGGACAAGTGGCTTATCCGGGCTACGGAAGCGTTAGCGGAAGTTCAGACTCTTATCGCCGGTCATGTTATACAGCTCGAACTTGCGCCCCAGCATCTGCCCGCCGTCGCGGGTCAGCGGCGTCCAGCCGACGGCTGCACGACTGCGGGTTGGGCCGGAGGTGAAGAGATCCATCGGTATGTTCACGTACACTCCTTTGGTGAATTCCCCCTCGCCGTACTCATCCGCCGACACGTTGGTAATGGTGGCATAAGCGCCCACCACAATGCCGCTGTCGAAGTGTTTGGAGATATCCAGCGTGCCGCCCTTGTCTCCCGCCAGATACTGCCCCACGCTGGCTTTCACCAGCACGTCCTGGGCGAACGACGGCGTCCAGTAGGCGGTCAGGTGGCCGGTCTTCACGCTGTAGTCGGTGAACTTCATCATGTCCTGCGCGCTACGCCAGTCACGCTGCTTCACGTAGTTGGCGTTCAGGCCGAAGGCCCAGTTGCTATCAACCGGGCGATACAGCACTTCCGCCCCCGCGCCGCCGTACATGGTTTCCAGATAGCCGCCGTAAACCTGGCCATAGAAATCGTTGCCCAGATACTGGAAGTAGTTAGCTTGCAGGTTGTTAACATAGACATCGTTTTCTACATAATCACGAATATGAGTTCGTACACGCGGCAGCGCCGAATCCTTTGGCGGGTTGGTGTAGTTAAACTTGTCATAGTTGTTGGCGATGTTGGCGAACAGGCTGCCGCTGGTCAGCAGATGATCGGTTACCCACCAATCCGCCGTGCCCATCACCCCAACCTGGTACATGTAGAAGCTTTCCGGGCCGCCAATAGACTGGCTCAACACCGGATCGAGATGGAAATCAAAACGCGATTTGTCGATATACCAGCCTTGCTCGGTTTTCTCCGGCACGATCGGCGCCACGCGTTTTTGCGCCAGCGGCGTCTCCTGCCCGAGCGGCTCCCCTTCCAGATGACGCTTCAGGCTGGCGACATCGGTTTCCGTGGTCACCTCAGGCAAATTGAGGCGCGTTTCGGTAATGCGGATCGTGCGGATCCCTTCCGGAAGATCGTTCATGACGATCCGATTGGCGCGCTCGATCCCTTCCCGCGAATCACGGTATTTCACCTGTTCGCCGGTCACGTAGAGGGTATCGCCTTTTACCTGCATATTCGGCGCGGCGAACCCGGCATTGTACTTCAGCTGTGTCAGCTGATTGGCCACCACCGAGTGCTGAAGAATGGCATCCTGCGGCTGTGGCCGGTAGGCCGGACGCGCGTTGTCGTTATACGACGGACGCAGATCGTTGAAGTTGGTGCGCAGGGTAAAGCCGAACATCACGGTATTGCCGCGTTCATAGCTAAGGTTGACGTCGGCCCAATCGGTAACGCGATAAATGGCGCCGACGTTAACCTTGCTCTTTTGCTCAATTTTACCGGCGAAATCCTGCTGGTAGTTGTTGCCTTCATACTCCAGTTTTAAACGCAACGGCTGCCACGGAGTCTGATATTCAATCCCGCCAAACCAGGCCGCCGGGCCGTGGAACATCTGACTGCCGTCGATCGAACCTGCTTTGCGATAGCTGTTATCGCGATAGCAATATTTATCGCTGTACGAGCAGAACGGGTTAGTGGCGTTGCCGCTGGTGCCCAGGTAACCCCAGCCTAAACCCAGCGTGAAATCAAACGGCCCCCAGGCTTTGCTGGCCACAACATATTCCGAATCGAACAACCCGGTACCGCCGATATCCCGCGCGCCGACGGCGACCTGCGGCAACCAGTAGCTCTCTTCCCACAGGCGCAGCTTCACGTCAAAGGCTTTATCTTTGTATGTTTGCGAACCGGAAAACGCTTCAACGTCGCTGTATTTTTTGGTGCGCACGTCGGTGTAGCGCAGGGTCGTTTCCAGCCACGGGAACAGCTGCGCTGAAGCGGAGTAGTAGCGATACTGGTCGTTATCGCGATAGTTAAGACTGAATTCACCCTCACGCGCCATGCGCGCCGTGGGCGTTTGCAACAGCCCTACGCCGCCGAAATCTGACTGCGATGGGCCAATCGGCGCGGGGTAGGTTTCAGCATGGCAGGCCGCGCTAACCGCGAGCGCCAGCAGGCTATAGAGACATTGTTTAGGCATTATTCAGGTCTCCGCTGCGACAGGGAGCGAAGAATGTCGGCGTTGAGCGCCTCATACTTGTTCGTCCACAACGCGTCGGCAAAACCGACAAAAATAAGACTACCGGGCATGGGTTCGATATGGCGTTTATTCCAGTACGCTACCGGCGCTTTCTGTGTACGTCCGTCCGGATAAATCACCCAGGCGTAGCTACGGTCCGCGCCGCTCAGCAGGCTGATATCCTCGAGGTAGCTGGCCACATCGCGTCCCGGCGTAAAGGTCATCGTTCCAGGTTTATCCACCATCCCTACCAGGGTGATGGTCGACGGCTCGTGCCTTAGCCACAGGGTATAGTTCCCCTGCAGCGGTGGATTCTTTTCGCTGTGTACGCGAACCGTATCCGGGTCCAGCGGCACCAGCAGGCGGCCTGTTACCGGCATAGCCTGGAGTTGATTTCGCAGGGCGTTGATCGCGCCAGCGGTACTTCCCCCTTCATCTGCCGCCAGCGCTGCAAGCTGCGCCAGCAGTGCCTGGCGTTCACGTTCCGCTTTGGCGGTTGCCTGCGGCGTGGCAATGACCGCGCCGGGCCACCAACTTCCGGCCAGCCGCGGTTGGCCCACCAGGTCTACCAGGCGCTCGGCGTTGGTTAATGTCAGCGGTTTTGCCACCCCTTCCTGATGGACTTCAATGGTGCCCGCCGCCTGCGCGGCGGAGATAACGCTCAGTAACACGGCGGCAATTAACGTTTTTTTCATGATTTTGCCGCCTTGATAAGCGTGGTTTTCACCGGGAAAGTGCCTGCGCCAAGGTATTGCTCCGACTGGCGAATCTGCCCGTCGCTGTCCACCCAATAGCGGTTACGCCAATGAGCTTCGGAGGTGGTTACCTCTTCTTCCAGCACGCGCACCGCCGTGCTCTCGCTGCCCATCGTCAGCGTGTCGCTGCCGTCCCAGCGGAAGGTGGACGTCGCGGTGGCATAGCGTACCTGTTGGTGTTCCGTCCAGCCCATCGTACGGGCCCAGCGCGTGCCATCGGTTATTTGATTGGGATGCGCCAGCGGATCGTTATCGAGGTTATTCACCGTCAGCAGGTTATCGCCCGCGAGCTGCGTTTTCACCAAACGACCATGCTGAGTCACCAGCATCGCCTGGTCCTGCGTGAGCCATTTCTGCTGACCGTTTTCCGAGAAGGCCAGCACGACAAAAATCTGCGGGCCGCCGTTCAATTGCATGTACTGGCTGGCGTAGGGCATATTCTGGATGTCATCGTCGGTCAGCTGCACGCCCGACGTACCAAACATACTGCTCCATAACGATTGCCCCAGCCCCTTGGTGCTGGGTGAACACGCCTGAAGCAGCAGGCAAAAAAGAGGAATCATAAGTCGCTTCACGGCGCTTCTTCTCCAGGGGCAAAATAACCACACCGAAGTGTGGTTAGCATTAAAGTACCATGTGTTACTGGGTACTGGTGGTCGTGCTGGTTGTGGTCGTGGTTCCGGTATTGGAACCGTCACCGCCAGCCGCTGCCAGCGCCATACCGACCGCAGAACCTACGGTGCTGGCGCTGGTGGCGGTTGAACTCCCGGCAGACACAGACGTTGCCGCTACGCCAGCCGCTTCGCCGGTTTCAACCGGCGCCGCGCTGACGCTTGCCGCAGCAAACGCCGAAATGGCAAAAATGCCATAGAGGATTTTCTTCATACGTATTCCCTTCATTAGATGAATGGAGATATACCTGAAATAATTCAGGCGTCATCGAGTATACACAACCAAATGAACGGAATTCGCACGCCGGAAATAAGAGAAAGGTTTTTCAGATAATAAGAAAACAGGAATTAACAAATAATAATTACCATATAAAACAGCAAATTAAATGACATTTGAAAAATAGCAATATACGGAAAATCCGAAAGGAAAGGTAAGTTAATGGGATATTTAGGATTATGCTCAATATAAATATAATGCGGAATTTCAGGATATACAGAATTATCTGACAAAAAAATGCCGGCAGGATGCCGGCATTGAGAATATATAACCTTACGCGCGCCAGGATTTATAGCGGTTGATCAGGCCATTGGTCGAGCTGTCGTGGCTGTCGATCGCGCTATCATCGTTCAGCTCCGGCAGGATGCGGTTAGCCAGCTGTTTGCCCAGCTCAACGCCCCACTGGTCGAAGGTGAAGATGTTGAGGATTGCGCCCTGGGTGAAGATTTTGTGTTCATACATGGCAATCAGCGCCCCCAGGCTGTACGGGGTGATTTCGCGCAGCAGGATGGAGTTGGTCGGACGGTTGCCTTCGAACACTTTGAACGGCACCACGTAGTCCAGGGTTGCCGGATCTTTACCCTGATCGCGGTATTCCTGCTCAACCACTTCGCGGGATTTACCGAACGCCAGCGCTTCAGTCTGGGCGAAGAAGTTAGACAGCAGCTTCGGATGGTGGTCGGACAGCGGGTTGTGGCTGATGGCCGGAGCGATGAAATCGCACGGTACGATTTTGGTGCCCTGGTGAATCAGCTGATAGAACGCGTGCTGGCCGTTGGTACCCGGTTCGCCCCAGATGATTGGGCCGGTCTGGTGTTCAACCTTGTTGCCGTTACGGTCGACGTACTTACCGTTAGACTCCATGTTGCCCTGCTGGAAGTACGCCGCGAAGCGGTGCATATACTGGTCGTACGGCAGAATCGCTTCAGTTTCGGTGCCGAAGAAATTGTTGTACCAGATGCCAACCAGCGCCAGCAGTACCGGCAGGTTTTTCTCCGCCGGGGTGGTGGAGAAGTGCTGATCCATCGCGTGCGCGCCGGACAGCAGCTGCACGAAGTTGTCGAAGCCGACAGACAGGATAATCGACAGACCGATCGCCGACCACAGAGAGTAACGGCCGCCGACCCAGTCCCAGAACTCGAACATGTTCGCGGTATCGATACCAAACTCACCCACCGCTTTACCATTGGTGGACAGCGCCGCAAAGTGTTTAGCCACGTGTTTCTGGTCGCCTGCGCTCGCCAGGAACCAGTCGCGCGCGCTGTGGGCGTTGGTCATGGTTTCCTGAGTTGTGAAGGTCTTAGACGCCACCAGGAACAAAGTGGTTTCTGGGTTCAGCGTTTTCAGGACTTCAGCAATGTGGGTGCCGTCAACGTTGGACACGAAATGCATGTTGAGGTGATTTTTGTACGGGCGCAGCGCTTCAGTCACCATGAACGGGCCAAGGTCGGAGCCGCCGATACCGATGTTCACCACGTCGGTAATAGATTTACCGGTGTAGCCTTTCCACTGACCAGAGATGATGGCTTCGGAGAACGTCTTCATCTTCTCCAGCACCGCGTTCACTTCCGGCATCACGTCTTTGCCGTCAACGATAATCGGGGTATTGCTACGATTACGCAGCGCCACGTGCAGCACGGCACGGTCTTCGGTGCGGTTGATCTTTTCGCCGGAGAACATGGACTTAATCGCGCCGCTCAGATCGGTCTCTTTTGCCAGATCCAGCAGCTTCGCCAGCGTTTCCTCGGTGATGCGGTTTTTGGAGAAGTCCACCAGCATCTGATCGTCGAAGGTTGCGGAAAACTTGCTAAAACGGTCGCCATCTTTGGCGAACAGTTCCGCAATGGTAACGTCCTTCATTTCATCGAAGTGTTTCTGTAGTGCCTGCCACGCAGCGGTCTGCGTTGGGTTGATGTTTTTCATTAGCAATACCCTTCTGATTTAAGAATCGAAACTGTCCTCGATTGTAGCGCCTGCCACAAAAAATTGTGATGGTTTTAATGTTATCCCCCCTCTGGGGGACCAAATCGTACACAAAACAGACAAAAGTATAGCCTTTATAAGCCCCATTTCTGGGGCGCCTGCCTGCATGAAAAATCCGCATAACCCCGGCGTTGACAAGCGACCTGCTAACCCTTTATTTATAAATGTACTACCTGCGCGTGCGCAGGCCAGAAGAGGCGCGTTGCCCAGGTAAACGGTGTTGGAGGAACCCATCCTGTGAAAACACCTGAGGGGGAGCAACGCCGAGATGAGTGAACAACAGGTTGCGTTCCTCATCGGCTACAGGGGCTGAATCCCCTGGGTTGTCACCAGAAACGTTCGCAGTCGCGCGTTTCACAAGTGGTGGAGCACTTCTGGGTGATATCGTAGTCGTCTAGTGCTCTGCGCCCACCCGTCTTCCGCTCTTCCCTTGTGCCAAGGCTGAATAATTTGGTCCGGTTTATATCAACCCGGCCTCCCCTGACACGAGGTTATTTATGACAGCATTAGTAGTCGCCAAATTTGGCGGAACCAGTGTAGCCGATTTTGACGCTATGAATCGCAGCGCCGACGTGGTGCTCTCCGACGCTAACGTGCGTCTCGTGGTGCTGTCTGCCTCGGCGGGCATTACCAACCTACTGGTGGCGCTGGCCGAAGGGCTGGAGCCCGCGGAACGTCAGGCGAAGCTGGACGCTATCCGCGCCATTCAGAACGCCGTACTGGAACGTCTGGCCAATCCGGCCGTGATCCGCGACGAAATTGAACGTCTGCTGGAAAATCTCGCCGCACTGGCGGAAGCCGCCTCGGCAGAAACCTCAACCGCGCTAACTGACGAGCTGGTCAGCCACGGCGAGTTGATGTCGACCCTTTTATTCGTTGAAATTCTGCGTGAACGTCAGGTTGCCGCACAGTGGTTTGACGTGCGTAAAGTCATGCGCACCAGCGACCGCTTTGGCCGCGCCGAGCCGGACGTTGCCGCGCTTTCAGAACTGGCGACCCAGCAGCTGGCACCGCGTCTGAGCGAAGGACTGGTGATTACCCAAGGCTTTATCGGCAGCGAGAGCAAGGGCCGTACCACTACGCTTGGCCGCGGCGGCAGCGACTACACCGCTGCACTGCTCGGCGAAGCGCTGCACGCGACTCGCGTGGATATCTGGACCGACGTCCCCGGCATCTACACCACCGACCCGCGCGTGGTACCGGCTGCCAAACGTATTGATGAAATCGCTTTTGAAGAGGCCGCCGAGCTGGCGACCTTCGGCGCGAAGGTGCTGCACCCGGCCACGCTGCTGCCCGCCGTGCGCAGTGATATCCCGGTGTTTGTCGGCTCAAGCAAAGACCCGAAAGCAGGTGGCACATTGGTGTGCAACGAAACCGCTAATCCACCGCTGTTCCGCGCGCTGGCGCTGCGTCGCAAGCAGACGCTGCTGACTCTGCACAGCCTGAACATGCTGCACTCACGCGGTTTCCTCGCTGAGGTATTCGGCATCCTGGCGCGCCATAATATTTCGGTGGACCTGATCACCACCTCGGAAGTCAGCGTCGCGCTGACGCTCGATACCACGGGTTCCACCTCAACCGGCGACACGCTTCTGACTCAGTCACTGCTGATGGAGCTGTCGGCGCTGTGCCGCGTCGAGGTAGAAGAAAATCTGGCGCTGATCGCGCTGATTGGTAACGACCTGTCGAAAGCCTGCGGCGTGGGTAAAGAGGTGTTTGGCGTGCTGGAGCCGTTCAACATCCGCATGATCTGCTATGGCGCTTCCAGCCATAACCTGTGTTTCCTGGTGCCGGGCGCCGAAGCGGAACAGGTGGTGCAGAAACTTCACCATAATTTGTTTGAATAACAAAAGAGCCGGATAGCAAAGAGCCAGTCCGGCTTACCGTTGTTGATACCCGCCCGATCGCGTTGCGCCATCGGGCTGTATCCCACTCATCGCATCACCGTAGTCATCAGCAATTGATCTAACTCGCTGATATCACCTTCACGGCTATCAGGCAGCGCCGGCGGCGTTTCACCGCGCGCCAGTTCAGCCAGGATAAACGCATGTAGCAGCGGTCGACGCGGACCATACATCGCTTCACCCGCACGCTGTTTACGCTCAAGCAGTTCATCTATCTCCTGGCGCAGCGACGCATCCAGCTCGCTTCCCGCCAGCAAATCTGCAAAACGCATTGGCGGAACCCCCTTCCCCGCTTCAACCCAACGCACGGCCAGCAACGGACGCAGTACGTAGAAGTATTTTTTTAGCCTGACTTCTCCGCCCTGCAGATAGCCACGGAAGTTCTTTCGCGCCATCGAATAGTAGTGCCAACGTGCTCGCAGCGGAGAGAACCATTTTGGTACCAGCGCTTTTAACGCATCAATCGTTGCCTCATCCTGCTGGTAGACGATCGGAGAGTCCAGCCACTCGATCAGCGTTGGGTTAGCTCCTTTGAGTAAGCCCAGCGCTTTACGCCACTCCCAGCCGCAGACATCCAGTTCATCATCGATGGGCAGCTCAATAACATCCCGTGGAGCCTCAACGCGCAGGTACCATTCAGGCGGATGGACGTACAAAAATCGAACGTCATAATCGCTGTCTGGCGAGGCAAATCCCCACCCGCGGCTCCCGGATTCACACGCGTACAGCACCCTGACATTGTCGCGCTGCTCCACCGCTTTTAGCTGCTGCAACACGCGCTCGCGCATCGTCGCATCAACGCCATTTTCTCGCATCATTGTTATTATCCTTTTATGTTCACAAGGCCATGGAGAACCTGGTCAAGACCACCGAATACCGAGATTTTATCAATGCGCTCCGCCACTCTTTCGAGGGTTTCCAGCTCTTTTAAACGTAGCGCAACCGGGTTGTTTTCCATCACCTTCGCCGTGTTCAGCAACGAGCGTGTGGCGGCCGTCTCTTCGCGTCGACGTATCACGTTGGCCTGCGCCGATTTTTCGGCTTCAACCAACTGCGATAAAATGGTCTTCATATCGCCAGGCAGTACGATATCCTTCACGCCCAGCGACGCCACCTCAATACCAAACGGCGCGACGCGTTTTTTCACCTGCGCACTCACCACATCATCAATAACCTGCTTATCTTCCAGCAGCGCATCCAGCGTTCGGGTACCAACCGCTTCACGCAGCGCAAACTGTAGTTCGCGGTACAAGTGCTCTACCGGTTTAGTCAGTTGCCCAAACGCCTGCAGCACATCGTGATACCGCCAGTTTGCCGCCAGATTAAGGCGCAGGTTGACCTTATCTTTGGTCAGAATCTCCTGCCCACTCACTTCCAGTGCCTGCAAGCGAGTATCGACCGTTTCCGCGTCAATCAGATGGTTCACCTTCCAGTATGCCGTCAGACCCGGCGGCAGCAGCGCCTGCGTCTCGCCGTCAATTTTGAGGACCCCCACATGCCATGCCGGAACCTGAACCGTTAATATCGCTTCGCGCCCTTTTACCGTACCGCTTCGGCGAGGTTGCAATACCGCATTCATAATCTCCGTTGGCACCTGCACCTGACGTGTATCCAGACGAACCAGCGCTAATGCCTCATCGGCACGCCAGTAAAGCCGACGCGTAGCGGGCGGCAATATCTCGTGCAAGATATCGTTGATATACAACGCACCGGCTTCTGTGTCGTTTAAATCTACCGCCAGGCAGTAATGGGCTACCCACTCAGGCTGGAATCGGCGTAAATAGGTCGCCAGTGCCTCCGGTACTTCACTGCCATCGGTGTTCACCACTAGCACATCGGGCGTGTTAAACCACGGTAAACGGTGCTCACCAGCTTCCAGCACCCGCTGGTAATCGCCGTTATGGGATACCAGGCCGAGCTGTCCTTTACGGATGGTTATTTTCTTCATCATGCTTTTCTTCCTTACTGTGAGTCAGGCGCGGGTGCTGGGGCGAAGCGGCAGGGGAATTCCTTTTTGCCTGTCGCACGGCATCATTACCGGCAGCCTGTTTTGAGGTGGACGAACGACATACCACCTCGATTTATACCTATGATTAACAACCAGTTTTCATTTGGAGGATGAAATTGGGAATCGAACCCACTGTGTGTCTTCGGCTGACGGAACGCGTCGGAAATACAGCCACTGCCGTTTCCGAAGCGCCGGCGAGGCTTAACCCCCTGCGTTTTCAGCGTTGTTGACATATCAGGTATTGCCAGAAGCGTGCCAGAAAGAGACATTAACGAAATTATTTTCTAACCATTTGATTAACAATCATTTTATTTTTATTACCTGTATTGGTGATTGCCAGACTTACGCTGGTTTTTTATCTTTAGATATCGAAGCTTATTCTTTTGGATAAATCATGAAAAAACGGCGGGTAGTCATTGGCGTGCTGGGAACGGTGCTGGATAAGCGCGGTAAACGGGCAAATCGGTTCAAAAAATGGCGCCCCACGGTCGGGATCTGCCAACAGCCGGATTTCCCCATCGACCGGCTGGAGCTACTCTATCAACCGCGCGATGAGACCATGGCGCAAAGGCTGATGGAAGATGTTGCCTTGCTATCTCCTCATACCCACGTACGGCCTCACGCCGTGACGATTAACGATCCATGGGATTTTGAAGAGGTTTACGCCGCATTCCTCGACTTCGCAACTCGCTATAAGTTTGATACCGAAAACGAAGAGTACCTGGTGCATATCACTACCGGTACCCACGTGGCGCAGATTTGCTGGTTCCTGCTCACGGAGGCTCGCTATCTTCCGGCCTGCTTGTTGCAATCCAGCCCGGCACCGAGTGGTTCATCCGATGAGGCCGTCGCCGCAGGAGTCTGTTCGGTTATCGATCTGGATTTAAGCCGCTATTCCACCCTGACCAGCCGCTTCCAGCGTGAACAAGCGCAGTCGATCTCTTTTCTGAAAGACGGGATTGATACCCGCAACGCGACCTTCAATAAACTCATCGACCGCATCGAACGGGTGGCGCTTCGCTCCACCGATCCGATTCTGCTGACCGGCCCCACCGGGGCGGGGAAATCTTTCCTCGCAAAACGGATATTCCAGCTACGTCAATCGCGCCATCTCGTCGCGGGAAAACTAGTGGCGGTCAACTGCGCCACCCTCCGCGGAGACAATGCGATGTCGACGTTATTCGGGCACGTCAAAGGGGCGTTTACCGGGGCGCTAACCCCACGCAGCGGGCTATTACGTGAAGCCGATGGCGGCGTGTTATTTCTGGATGAGATCGCCGAATTGGGGCTGGATGAACAGGCAATGCTGCTGAAAGCCATTGAGGAAAAAACCTTTTTCCCCTTTGGCAGCGATAAAGAGGTTCACAGCGATTTCCAGCTGATCGCCGGTACACATCGCGATATGCAGCAATGGGTGGCAGAAGGCCGTTTCCGGGAAGATCTCTACGCACGTATCAATATGTGGCGCTTTACCCTGCCCGGCCTGGCAGAGCGGCGGGAAGATATTGCCCCCAATATTGAGTACGAACTACAGCGCTTCTCCAGCCTCAAACAGACGCAAATTCGCTTTGATAAAGAGGCCCGCGAGCGCTATCTGGCCTTCGCCTGTTCAGCTCAGGCGCAGTGGCGCGGCAACTTCCGTGAGCTCAGCTCCTCCATCGCGCGCATGGCCACACTAGCCGAGCAGGGGCGCATCACGCTAGCGCTAGTTGAAGAAGAGATCTTGCTCTTGCGGGAGAGCTGGCAGATAGCGGTATCGTCCCCAGCGCTGGAAAGAGAAATTGACCTGTTTGACCGACGCCAGTTAGAAACTGTGCTCGACGTATGTCGCCGTAGCGCATCGTTATCCGAAGCGGGTCGCGAGCTGTTTGCCGTCTCCCGGCAGAAAAAAACCAATCCGAATGACGCTGACCGCTTACGCAAATATCTGGCGCGTTTTGGGCTGAGTTGGGAAAGCCTGCATTCTGGAACATGAACATAATTTGTTTGAATAAAATTCGAACACACGATAAATAATAACTATAGCCGGGCTCGAACCCGGCTTTTTTATAACAACACAACACGACTAGTTCGCAAGGAATACAATATGCTCGCCGCTATCACCCGGCTGTTCCCGTTATGGGCGCTGCTGCTCTCTGTTATTGCCTACTTCACGCCAACCACCTTTACGCCGATTGGCCCGCTGGTGCCGTCGCTGCTGATGCTGATTATGTTCGGCATGGGCGTGCATCTTAAGGTCGACGATTTTAAGCGCGTACTGTCACGCCCCGCGCCGGTGGCGGCTGGGATCTTCCTGCACTATCTGGTGATGCCGCTCGCCGCATGGCTGCTGGCGCTGATTTTTCATATGCCGCCGGAGCTGTCTGCCGGGATGGTGCTGGTCGGCAGCGTCGCCAGCGGAACGGCGTCTAACGTGATGATCTATCTGGCGAAGGGTGACGTGGCGCTGTCCGTCACCATCTCGTCGGTCTCCACGCTGGTTGGCGTGGTCGCCACGCCGCTGCTGACCCGGCTGTATGTGGATGCCCATATTCAGGTCGATGTCATGGGTATGCTGCTGAGCATTCTGCAAATTGTGGTGATTCCAATTGCGCTCGGTCTGGTGATTCATCACCTGTTCCCGCGCGTGGTGAAAGCGGTAGAGCCCTATCTCCCCGCCTTCTCAATGGTCTGTATTCTGGCCATCATCAGCGCGGTCGTTGCCGGTTCCGCCTCGCATATTGCCTCGGTTGGTTTCGTGGTGATTATCGCGGTGATTCTGCACAACACCATTGGCCTGCTCGGCGGCTACTGGGGCGGGAAACTGTTTGGCTTCGATGAGTCCACCTGCCGCACGCTGGCGATTGAAGTCGGGATGCAAAACTCCGGGCTGGCCGCCGCGCTGGGTAAAATTTACTTCGGGCCGCTGGCGGCGCTGCCTGGCGCGTTGTTCTCGGTGTGGCATAACCTGTCGGGTTCGCTGCTGGCGGGATACTGGTCCGGGAAGCCTATCGAGAAGAAAAAGCAACAATAACCGCTGTAGGTCCGATAAGCGTAGCGCCATCGGGCACACTGCAAGCGCATTGCCGGATGGCGGCGTAAACGCCTTATCCGGCCTACACAGCCTTCGCCCTTTGCCGTACACTGGTTGCACCATCCGACAGAGGGCACCCCTATGGCACTCCCCCGCATTACGCAAAAAGAGATGACCGAGCGCGAACAGCGCGAGCTGAAAACGCTGCTCGACCGCGCGCGCATTGCGCATGGTCGTCCGCTGACCAACGCAGAGACCAACAGCGTGAAAAAGGAGTACATCGATAAGCTGATGGTGCAGCGTGAAGCAGATGCAAAAAAAGCCCGCCAGTTGAAGAAACAGCAGGCTTATAAACCGGATTCCGAAAGTTCGTTCTCCTGGTCGGCGAATACGCCGACGCGCGGCAGACGTTAACGCCCTTTCTTTTTACGTCCCGGCGCGGTGAAGCGTTTACCATTACCCGCCGGGCGAGCTGGCTTATCGCTGGTTTTTTCCATCTTCACCACCGGGCGCTTAATACCCGCCGTTTTCGGTTTAGCTTTCGCTTTTGGTTTGGCTTCGGAAGAAGAGTTTTCAATCAGTTTAAAGAGATCGATAAGCTCATCGTCCGTCAGGTCACGCCACTCGCCCAACGGAATCCCCGTCAGGCTAACGTTCATAATGCGCGTACGCTCAAGCTTAGTGACTTCATAACCAAAGTGTTCGCACATGCGGCGAATCTGCCGGTTCAGCCCCTGCACCAGGGTGATGCGGAAGACAAACGGCGCCTCTTTCTTCACCTTACATTTCTTCGTCACGGTGCCAAGAATCGGTACGCCCGCACCCATGCCGCGAATAAAATCATCGGTGACGGGCTTATCGACCGTCACCAGATACTCTTTTTCGTGGTCGTTGCCAGCACGCAAGATCTTATTGACCAGGTCGCCATGGTTGGTGAGGAAAATCAGCCCCTGGGAGTCTTTATCCAGACGGCCAATCGGGAACACGCGTTTGCTGTGGTTGACGAAGTCGACGATGTTGTCACGCTCGCCGTCTTCGGTGGTGCTGACGATACCGACAGGCTTATTCAGCGCAATCAGCACTAAATCATCCGCTTCACGCGGCTCAATCAACCGACCGTTGACTTTCACAACGTCGCCCGGCTTCACCTGATCGCCTATCGTGGCACGCTTACCGTTGATAAAGACGTTGCCTTGTTCAATAAAGCGATCCGCCTCGCGGCGCGAGCAGATACCGCTTTCGCTGATATATTTATTTAATCGGGTTGATGAGTCTGTCAGCATAAGTTCTCCTTTGGCAGCGAAATATACCTCACCTTGCGGGTGAGAAAAAATAGCTCACTGCAAATCGTTGGGATATCGCGCCCCCAGTGGACCAGCGGCGTTTGCCAGAGCAGATGCCAGGGGCTTAGCTAAAGCTGACTTTCAGCGATCCATGCTCAACGCTGTTTTTCCCCACCACGATCTCGACATCACGTCCGAGTTTTACCAGGCATTCGAGCATTTTTGCTTCGCTGATCCCACGAAATTGACCACGCAGCAGATTAGAAAGCTTAGGCTGCGTCATACCGAGTATTTTCGCCGCCTGCTGCTGGGTCAGTTTTTTACTTTGTAGGATCTCGCTGATAGCTAACGCAAGCTGTGCCTTCAGCAACATCTCATCGGCATCATCTGCGCCGAGATCGGCATAGATATTGCCGCGACTCATTTTGACTTCATGTGCCATTAAAACTCTCCTGCGCGTGTCGCTGAGCGGCCTTTAGCCGTTGGTAAATAAGATCGATGTCAGGCTTGGGCGTTGCTTTACCCGACGAAGACTTTTTCTGGAAAGCGTGCAGTACGTATACCGCTCCTCTGAATTTTATGGTGTAAACCGCGCGCCAGGTATTACCGTGAAAATCCTCGACAACCTCGATCACGCCTGCGCTACCAAACCCTTTCAGAGGTTTACTTTGGGGATGTTGTTTCCCCTGCTGAGCAAGCCATAACGCAAAACCGAACGTATCCTGTACATGTTCGGGCATCATTCGCAGATCCTTTCTGGACTGCCCAACCCAATAAAGCGGTTTTGCCATCCCGCCTCCTGATTATATCCATATAGGTATAAATAGCCATTGTTTAGCAGGAGAATAAATCAACGATCCAGGTACGGCATGGGTCACAATGACAATCTGCGAGGCGTCTTCCAGACTATCTACTGCAACATCGTGAACTGCATCAGTAAGCGATCGGGCTCAGGATGGTAACATCCTGCGTCGATTGATAATTTTCTAATGAATGGGAGAAATGATGGAACTGCTTCTGCTGAGTAACTCAACGCTGCCGGGCAAAGCCTGGCTGGAACACGCGCTGCCGCTGATTGAGGCGCGGCTCAATGGCCGCCGTCGCGCGGTGTTTATTCCGTTTGCTGGCGTGACGCAAACCTGGGATGAATACACCGCTAAAACCGCGGCCGTGATGGCGCCGTTGGGCGTATCGGTCACCGGCATTCATACCGTGGCCGATCCGGTTTCAGCGATTGAAAACGCCGAACTGGTCATTGTCGGCGGCGGCAACACCTTCCAGTTGCTCAAAGAGAGCCGTCAGCGCGGGCTACTGGCTCCGATTGTCGACGTGGTCAAACGCGAGGCGCTGTATATCGGCTGGAGCGCGGGCGCTAACCTCGCCTGTCCGACCATTCGCACCACCAACGATATGCCCATTGTCGACCCGCAGGGCTTTGACGCGCTCGGTCTGTTCCCGCTACAGATTAACCCGCACTTTACCAATGCGTTGCCCGAAGGGCATAAAGGCGAAACCCGCGAACAGCGTATTCGCGAGCTGTTGGTTGTCGCGCCGGAGTTAACGGTGATTGGTCTGCCGGAAGGCAACTGGATTGAGGTGGCTAACGGCGAGGCGACGCTTGGCGGGCCGCGCACGACCTACGTATTTAAAGCGGGTGAGGAAGCCGTAGCGCTGGAGGAAGGGCACCGCTTCTGAGCCATAAACCCGGGGTCGGCGTAAACGCCTCGCCCGGGCTACAAACCATAGGCCTGATAAGCGCAGCGCCATCAGGCTATTCGGCGCACATTGCCGGATGGCGGCGTGAACGCCTTATCCGGCCTACAAGGTCGCCCAGCCGAGGCCGGGTTTACGCTAGTAATCGTCGCGCTCATCGTCTTCATCCGGCTGCTCCAGCACGCTGTAAGCCACCGAACAGAACAGCGAGTTCAAACGCTGCATATCCCCCAGCAGCGCCAGATGCAGGGTGCTGGTTTCAATACTTTGTACGTTCTGCTGATGCAGACGATCGACGTGCGCGTGCGCGTAGCGGCGGTTCAGAATACGGAAACGGTGTTTACTGCGACGCAGACGGCGGGCGCTGGTGACATCGCCGGAGAAGAACACCGACATCGCCAACTGAAGGTTGCTCAGCAGCAGTTCATAGAGCGCTTCCAGCTCTTTCAGCCCCTCAACCGAGAAGGCGCGGCGCGCGGCCAGCGATTTGTCGGCAATCTCGCTGCCCATCCGTTCAATGATATCGGAGGCCTGTTCAAGGTTGAGCGACATCTCGATAATCTCCGCCCAGCGCCGGGACTCCTCTTCCGCCAGCTCGTCTTTCGGCATTCGCGCCAGGTAGAGCTTGATGGCGGTGTAGAGCACGTTGATATCATCCGCCTGTTTGCGCAGGTTTTTCTCTTCGCGCGGTTCGCCGTGCATCACCTTCTTTAGCCCGTCCAGCATCTGCTCGGTGGCATCACCAATGCGCAGCGTCTCACGTGCGGCGTTAGCCAACGCCAGCGTGGGGGTATCAAGTGCGGTAACATCCAGATGTTTGGGCTTCAGGTGCGCTTCCAGCTCTGGCTCATCGCGGATCAGGCGTTTACAGAAACGCGCCATGGGCTCGGCAAACGGCACCATCGCCACACAGCGGATCAGGTTGTAGAAAACGTGGAAGTAGATAACCAGTTCGGATTCCGCCAGCGGCAGCTTCTGCATCGTGGTCGCCAGCACGTGGACGAACGGCAGAATAATCAGGCTACCCACCAGCTTAAACAGCAGGCTACCCAGCGCCACACGGCGGGCGGCGGCGTTAGCGGCGCTGTTGTTGAGCATGGCCAACAGGCCCGAACCCAGGTTGGCGCCAATCACCAGACACAGCGCCACCGGGAAGGAGATGACCCCGGCGGTGGTCAGCGTGGCGGTCAGCAGCACGGCGGCCAGGCTCGAGTAGCTGATGATGGCGAACACGGCGCCAATCAGCGCATCCAGCAGAATATCACCGGTCAGCGAAGCAAAAATGACCTGCACGCCGTTGGCCTGAGTGATTGGCGTGACCGCCTGCACAATCAGCTCCAGCGCCAGCAGAATCAGCCCCAGACCGATACCCACGCGGCCCAACTGCCCTTCGCGGGTTTGCTTGCGGCCCAGGAAGAAGGTGACGCCGATAAAAATCAGCAGCGGCGACAGCCACGAGAGATCGAAGGTCAGGATACGCGCCATTAGCGCGGTCCCCACGTCGGCGCCAAGCACGATCACCAGCGCGGGCGTCAGGGCCACAAGATCCTGGGCAACAAAGGATGTCACCAGCATAGTGGTGGCATTGCTGCTTTGTACCAGCGCGGTAACGCCGATACCCGCACAGAAGGCGAGCGGCTTTTTCTCCACGCTGCGGCTGAGCACGGTACGCAGACGCGCGCCAAATACACGCATCACGCCGGTGCGCACAATATGGGTACCCCACACCAACAGCGCGACGGCGGAAAGCAGGTGTAGCAGAGTTAACACGGAATCAGCTTCTCCTTATCGTTATAGGTTCCTGAGGTTCGTTAGACTGACATCATGCCAGATGGCGCTGCGCTTAACAGGCAAACCGCGCTCGCGAACCTTCTTCCAGTATAAGGGTTTACGCGCAATAAAGAGACAGGGCGCTCATAGAGCGCCCTGTTAGTTGTAAGGAAAGATGACGATTCTGTGAATCAGTCGGCATCGTAACCCAGGTTTGGTGCCAGCCAGCGCTCCACTTCCGCTACGCTCATCCCTTTACGCTGCGCGTAGTCCTCAACCTGATCGCGTTGAATCTGCGCGACCGCATAGTACTTGCTATCCGGGTGGCTGAAATACCAGCCGGAAACCGATGCACCGGGCCACATGGCGAAGGATTCCGTCAGCTTCATGCCGGTGTGGGCTTCCACGTCCAGCAGTTCCCAGATGGTGCCTTTTTCGGTGTGCTCCGGACAGGCCGGGTAGCCCGGCGCCGGGCGAATGCCCTGGTAGTTTTCGCGAATCAGCTCTTCGTTGCTCAGGTTTTCGTTCGGCGCATAGCCCCAGTAAACCTTACGCACGCGCTCGTGCAGGTACTCGGCAAAGGCTTCCGCCAGGCGGTCGGCAATCGCCTTCACCATGATCTTGTTGTAATCATCGTGCTGCGCTTCAAACGCCTCGGCCAGCGCATCTTCTTCCAGCCCGCCGGTGACGGCGAAGGCACCGATATAGTCCGCTTTGCCGGAGGTTTTCGGCGCCACGAAGTCCGACAGACAGTAGTTGGCAAAACCCACTTTCTCGGTCTGCTGGCGTAGATGACGGCTCACGGTCAGCACCTGCGTGCGCGTTTCATCGCGATAGATTTCCACGTCATCGCCGACGCGGTTAGCCGGGAACAGGCCAACGACGCCGCGTGGGTTGAGGGATTTCTCGGCGCTCAACTGGTCCAGCATCTCATTGGCGTCTTTGAACAGGCGCTTCGCCTCTTCCCCCACCACTTCATCTTCAAGAATGCGCGGATACTTCCCGGCCAGCGACCAGGTCATAAAGAACGGCGTCCAGTCGATATAGTTGCGCAGCGTTTCGATGCTGGCCTCGACTTCCTGCACGCCTAAACGATGTGCGACCGGCGGGGTGTAACTTTCCCAGTCAAACGCGAGATCGTTTTCCCGCGCCGCGGCTAACGTGACCGGCGGGGTACGCGGTTTCTTACGCCCGTGCTGGATACGTACGGTTTCGTATTCTTTGCGCGTACGGGCAACAAAATCGTCGCGCTGAGTGTCGGAGAGCAGCGCCGCTACCACGCCGACGGTACGCGAAGCGTTCTGCACGTAAACCGTCGGGCCGCTGTAGTTCTGCTCAATTTTCACCGCGGTGTGCGCTTTCGACGTTGTCGCGCCGCCAATGAGCAGTGGGATGGTGAAGCCCTGACGCTCCATCTCTTTTGCCACGTTGACCATTTCATCCAGCGACGGCGTAATCAGGCCAGAGAGACCGATCAGATCCGCGTTCACCTCTTTCGCCGTTTTGAGGATTTTATCCGCTGGCACCATCACGCCGAGATCGATGATTTCGTAGTTGTTGCACTGCAGCACCACGCCGACGATATTTTTACCGATATCGTGCACGTCACCCTTCACCGTGGCGATAACCATCTTGCCGTTGCTGGAACCTTTCTCTTTGCTGGCCTCAATGTACGGTTCGAGGTAGGCCACCGCCTGCTTCATTACGCGGGCCGATTTCACCACCTGCGGCAGGAACATTTTGCCCTCGCCAAACAGGTCGCCGACCACGTTCATGCCGTCCATCAGCGGCCCTTCGATCACTTCAATCGGGCGTTCAGCCTGCTGGCGCGCCTCTTCGGTGTCGAGTTCGATAAATTCGGTAATGCCTTTTACCAGCGAGTATTCGAGACGCTTTTTCACGTCCCAGCTACGCCATTCCGCCTGCTGGGCGTTGGCAGCTTCGTCGGTTTTGCTGCCGCGGTATTTCTCGGCCAGCTCCAGCAGACGTTCGGTGCCGTCTTCACGGCGGTTGAGGATCACGTCTTCAACCGCATCGCGCAGTTCGGCGGGAAGGTCGTCGTAGATAGCCAGCTGTCCGGCGTTGACGATGCCCATGTCCATGCCGTTGCGAATGGCGTAGTAGAGGAATACCGCGTGGATAGCTTCACGTACCGGGTCGTTGCCGCGGAACGAGAAGGAAACGTTAGACACGCCGCCGGAAATCAGCGCGTGCGGCAGCTCGCGTTTGATGTCCTCACAGGCGCCGATAAAGTCCTGCGCGTAGTTGTTGTGCTCTTCAATACCGGTGGCGACGGCAAAGATATTCGGGTCGAAGATGATGTCTTCCGGCGGGAAGCCCACCTCTTCAGTCAAAATCTTGTAGGCGCGACGGCAAATCTCAATTTTGCGTTCGCGGGTGTCGGCCTGGCCCACTTCGTCAAAAGCCATCACCACCACGGCTGCGCCGTAGCGGCGGACTTTTTTCGCATGCTCAATAAACGGCTCTACGCCCTCTTTCATTGAGATGGAGTTCACGATGCCTTTACCCTGAATGCACTTCAGCCCTTTTTCGATAACTTCCCATTTGGAGGAGTCGATCATAATCGGCACGCGGGCGATATCCGGCTCGCCGGCAATCAGGTTGAGGAAGCGCACCATCGCCGCTTCAGCGTCGAGCATCCCCTCATCCATGTTGATATCGATAATCTGCGCGCCGCTTTCCACCTGCTGACGGGCGACATCCAGCGCTTCGCTGTATTTCTCTTCTTTGATCAGGCGCTTAAACTTCGCCGAACCGGTGACGTTGGTACGTTCGCCGACGTTAACAAACAGGCTGTCGTCGCCAATATTCAGCGGCTCCAGGCCGGACAGACGGCAGGAGACCGCAATCTCTGGCAGCTTACGCGGTGGCAAGCCATCAACCGCCCGGCTCATCGCCGCAATATGTTCCGGCGTAGTGCCACAGCAACCGCCAACCACGTTGAGGAAGCCCGCTTCGGCCCATTCGCGGATTTGCATTGCCATGGTGTCGGCATCGAGATCGTATTCACCAAAGGCATTCGGCAGGCCGGCGTTCGGGTGCGCGGTGACGTAGCATTCGGCAATGCGCGACAGCTCCTGCACGTACTGGCGCAGCTCGTCCGGGCCCAGGGCGCAGTTGAGGCCAAAAGTCAGGGCATCGGCGTGACGCAGGGAGTTGTAGAACGCTTCCGTGGTTTGGCCGGAGAGCGTACGGCCAGAAGCGTCGGTAATGGTGCCGGAAATCATGATCGGCAGATCAACGCCCAGCGCTTCAAACTCTTCTTTCACCGCAAACACCGCCGCTTTGGCGTTGAGGGTGTCGAAGACGGTTTCAATCAGGATCAGGTCGCTGCCACCTTCCACCAGCGCTTTGGTGGATTCGCGATAGGCGGCCACCAGCTGATCAAAAGTAATGTTGCGATACGCCGGGTCATTGACGTCGGGCGAGATAGACGCCGTACGGTTGGTTGGGCCGAGCACGCCCGCGACGTAGCGCGGTTTGTTCGGCGTACGCGCCGTCCATTCATCGGCCGCCGCGCGCGCCAGCTTCGCCGCCGCAAAGTTGATTTCCGCCGACAGCGATTCCATCTGGTAATCGGCCATGGCGATAGTGGTGGAGTTGAAGGTGTTGGTTTCGATGATATCCGCCCCCGCCTCGAAGTAGGCGTGATGGATAGCCGCGATCACCTCCGGCTTGCTGAGCACCAGCAGGTCGTTGTTTCCCTTCAGGTCGCAAGGCCAGTCGGCGAAGCGTTCGCCGCGGAAGTCCTGCTCGCTCAGACGATAGCCCTGGATCATGGTGCCCATGCCCCCATCCAGAACCAGAATACGTTCATTTAACTGCGCACGCAGTTGCTCCACTTTGCTGCTCACAGGCACTCCCGACACCGCTCTACGAAATCCAGACCCAAATAGGCAATAGACCATACTGGCATAAAGCGGGGTGGCGGAAAAGAGAACAACGGTCTACATGAGACATGTTCAGCATGACTCATCGGAGCAGTAAGACGAACGGTTGTATTATAATCAATAAAAACGAAAATAATTTCCACGATACAGAAAGGAGTCGCGATGGTCGCCAACGTTCCTGCAAAACGCGGTAGAAAACCCGCCCCGGCAACTGCCGCCGCCGCAACGGGCCAGGTGCAGTCGCTCACCCGCGGCCTCAAACTGTTAGAGTGGATCGCCGAATCACACAGCAGCGTGGCGCTCACCGAGCTGGCGCAGCAGGCTGGCCTTCCTAACTCCACCACGCACCGTTTACTCACCACCATGCAGCAGTTGGGCTTCGTGCGTCAGGTTGGCGAACTCGGCCATTGGGCGGTGGGCGCGCATGCGTTTATCGTCGGCAGCAGCTTCCTGCAAAGCCGTAATCTGCTGGCGATTGTGCACCCGATTCTGCGCCAACTGATGGAAGACTCTGGTGAGACGGTCAACCTTGCGGTGCTCGATAAAAGCGATCATCAGGCGATTATTATCGACCAGGTGCAGTGTACGCAGCTGATGCGCATGTCCGCGCCGATCGGCGGCAAGCTGCCAATGCACGCCTCCGGCGCCGGCAAAGCGTTTTTATCCCAGTTGAGTGAAGAAGAAGTCACCAGTCTGCTGCACCGCAAAGGGCTGCACGCTTATACGCATGCGACGCTGGTGTCGCCGCTGCATCTGAAAGACGATTTGGCCCAGACGCGCAAGCGCGGCTATTCGTTTGACGATGAAGAGCATGCGCTGGGCCTGCGCTGCGTGGCGTCATGCATTTATGATGAGCACCGCGAGCCGTTTGCCGCTATATCGATTTCCGGGCCGATTTCCCGCATTACCGATGACCGCGTGACCGAGTTTGGCGCGATGGTGATTAAAGCGGCGAAAGAGGTGACGCTGGCCTACGGCGGGATTCGATAAACAAAATGCCCCGTTGGGGCATCCTCGGTAGGCCTGATAAGCGTAGCGCCATCAGGCAGATCGGCGCACCTCGCCGGATGGCGGCGAAAGCGCCTTATCCGGCCTACGGTCGGTTTCATAGCGCACGCTGAACCGCTGGCGACGTCGGTAGGCATAAACATCCTCCACGTGCCCATTTTTAATGCGCGTCTGTAGGCCACGCCAGTAGTCGGCGCTAAACAGGTCGGCGTGCATCTCTTCAAACAGCGGCCCGATGCGCGGGTCGGCGCACAGCCAGTGGCGAAACTCTTCCGGGAACACATCGCCCGGCGACACGCTGTACCAGGGCTCGCTCGCCAGCTCGTCCTCCGGATAGCGCGGCGGCGGTATATCGCGGAAGTTTACCTCCGTCATATAACAAATCTCGTCATAATCGTAGAACACCACGCGTCCGTGCCGGGTGACGCCGAAATTCTTAAACAGCATGTCGCCAGGGAAGATATTGGCGGCAGCAAGCTGGCGGATAGCGTTGCCGTATTCTTCAATCGCGTCGCGTAGCTGTTGCCCTTCTACCTGTTCCAGCCAGAGATTGAGCGGCACCATCCGCCGTTCAATATACAGATGGCTAATGGCAATTTTATCGCCCATGTCGACGATCTTTTCCGGCGCTTCCTGCAACAAAAGCGCCATCAGCGCCGGATCTATCTGCCGTTTTTCCAGCACGAAATTTTCAAACTCCTGAGTATCAGCCATCCGCCCGACACGGTCATGTTCCTTCACCAACTGGTAGCAGGCCCGGACGTGCGCGGCGGACATCTCTTTTTGCGGGGCAAACTTGTCTTTTATGACTTTAAAGACCCGGTCGAAGCCCGGCAGCGTAAACACCAGCATCACCATGCCGCGAATGCCCGGCGCTTCAATAAATTGTTCATTGGCGTTAGCGATGTAGTTCAGGTATTCACGATAGCTTTCGGTTTTGGCGTGCTTCTGACAGCCAATCGCCATATAGAGCTCGGCGGTGGTTTTGCCCGGCAAAATTTCGCGCAGCCATTCCACCAGAGCCGCAGGCAGCGGCGCGTACACCATAAAGTAGGAGCGGGCAAAACCGAAGACGATGCTGGCCTCAACCGTGGTGGTCAGGCAGGTATCGACGAACAACTCGCCTTCATCGGTGCGGTGAATGGGTATGAGAAACGGCAGCGTGCCGGTCGGCGTGATGAGCTTGCCGATTAGCCATGCGGCTTTGTTGCGATAAAACAGCTCATTAGCGATTTGCAGGTGCGACTGACGTAGCGTCTCGACGTCCAGCGTTTCGCTCAGATGCGCCATGATATAGCCCACGTCGCGAAACTTATTCTGCCAGGGCAGACGCAGGGGTAAATCGCTGAGCATTTTGAAAATCACCGCTTCCCAGCCAGCGTCCGGGAAAAAATCCTTCGCGAGCGGTCGGGGAATCGCGCGAAAACGACGCTCGGGCTGCGAGCTGAAAATAAATAACCGCTCGGGACTCAGCGAGCGGTGGTCAAATAACCGGCAATAGACGGAATTAAAAAAGCTCTCCGCAATCTCGAAGCGAGGGTAATCCGGCAACAAACGGGTGTACTGCGCCTTTACGCGCAGCAAAAAATCGGCGTCAGTACTTTTGCCATCGGTAATGCAGCGCAGCTGTTCGACCACCAACCCCACGTGATGGTCGTACAGATGGATACGGCTTTTCATCGCCTGCTGCACGGCATGCCAGTCGGCCTGTTCAAACCGCTGCTGTGCGCCTGAAGTCACTTCCAGAAAACGTCCGTACTGGGCGTCAAATCCCTGCAAAATGGTCTGCGCAATCAGTAATTCCAGGCCTCGCGTCATTATTTATCCCCATCCGGCACCGAGTCATGCCGGATGGCGCCTTCGCTTATCCGGCCTACATTGCGTTGTAGGCCCGGTTAGCGCAGCGCCACCGGGCATAAATCAAAACTGCGATTCTTCGGTCGAACCGGTCAGCGCGGTCACCGAGGAGGTTCCGCCCTGGATAATGGTGGTGACATTATCGAAGTAGCCGGTGCCCACCTCTTGCTGGTGAGAAACGAAGGTGTAGCCATCTTTCGCCGCCGCGAACTCGGCCTGCTGAACCTTCTCAACGTAGTGCTTCATCCCCTCGCCCTGCGCGTAGGAGTGCGCCAGGTCGAACATGTTGAACCACATGCTGTGGATACCGGCCAGCGTGATGAACTGGTATTTGTAGCCCATGTCAGACAGCTGCTGCTGGAAGCTGGCGATGGTTTTGTCGTCCAGCTTTTTCTGCCAGTTGAACGACGGCGAGCAGTTGTAGGCCAGCAGTTTGCCAGGGTATTTCGCGTGGATAGCATCGGCAAAGCGCTTTGCCAGCGCCAGGTCCGGCGTGGAGGTTTCACACCACACCAGGTCGGCGTACGGTGCGTACGCCAGGCCGCGGCTAATCGCCTGCTCAATGCCTGCGCGAGTACGGTAGAAACCTTCACTGGTGCGCTCGCCGGTAATGAAGTCGCTATCGTACGGGTCGCAGTCGGAGGTGATGAGATCCGCCGCATCGGCATCGGTACGCGCAATCAGCAGCGTCGGTACGCCCATCACGTCGGCCGCCAGACGTGCGGCGACCAGTTTCTGAACCGCTTCCTGCGTGGGCACCAGCACTTTGCCGCCCATATGACCGCATTTCTTCACCGACGCCAGCTGATCTTCAAAGTGTACCGCCGCTGCACCGGCCGCAATCATCGATTTCATCAGTTCAAAGGCGTTCAGCACCCCGCCGAAACCCGCTTCCGCATCGGCAACGATCGGCAGGAAATAATCAACGTAGCGCGGATCGTTTGGCTCGATACCGTTCGCCCACTGGATCTGATCCGCACGGCGGAAAGTGTTGTTGATCCGATCGACCACCGCAGGCACTGAGTTCGCAGGATAGAGCGATTGATCCGGGTACATGCTTGAAGCCAGGTTCGCATCCGCCGCGACCTGCCAGCCAGAGAGGTAAATCGCCTCAATGCCCGCCTTCGCCTGCTGTAACGCCTGGCCGCCGGTCAGCGCGCCAAGGCTGTTAACGTAGCCCTTTTTCGCTTCACCGTGCAGCAGGCGCCACATTCTGGCCGCGCCCAACTGCGCCAGCGTACACTCCGGGTTGACCGAACCGCGCAGTTTCACCACTTCCTCCGCGCTGTACGGGCGCTTGATACCTTCCCAACGTGGCTGCGTCCATTCTTGTTGTAATGCTTCGATTTGTTGAGTACGAGTTTTCATGTGCAGATGCTCCATATTGTTATGTGGTGAATTACGCCAGCAGGCGGTAGCCCGGCAGGGTCAGGAAGTCGATCAGTTCGTCGGAAGTGGTGATTTGCTCCATCAGGCGCGCGGCATCGTCAAAACGGCCACCGTTGAAGCGGGCTTCGCCCAGCTCGCCTTTAATCACCTGCAGTTCTTCCGCCAGCATCTGGCGGAACAGCGGCTTGGTTACCGGTTTGCCGTTGCTGAGGGTTTTCTGGTGATGGATCCACTGCCAGATAGAGGTACGGGAGATTTCGGCGGTGGCCGCATCTTCCATCAGGCCATAAATCGGTACGCAGCCGTTGCCGGAGATCCACGCCTCGATGTACTGGACCGCCACGCGAATATTGGCGCGCATCCCCTCTTCAGTGCGTTCACCGTCGCACGGTGCCAGCAGCTGTTCGGCGGTAATCGGCGCGTCGGTGGCGCGGGAAACAGAAAGCTGGTTCGGGCGATCGCCCAGCACCTCGTTAAACACCGCCATGGCAGTATCAGCAAGACCAGGATGGGCAACCCAGGTACCGTCATGGCCGTTATTGGCTTCCAGTGATTTATCCGCCTTCACCTTATTCAGCACCTGCGCGTTGCGCTCGGCATCTTTGTGCGGGATAAACGCCGCCATGCCGCCCATCGCGAACGCGCCGCGTTTGTGACAGGTTTTAATCAACAGCCGTGAATAGGCGCTGAGGAACGGTTTATCCATGGTGACGACCTGACGATCCGGCAAAACGCGGTCCGGGTGGTTCTTCAACGTTTTGATATAGCTGAAGATGTAATCCCAACGACCACAGTTCAGGCCAACAATATGGTCGCGCAGGGCGTGGAGAATTTCGTCCATCTGGAACACGGCCGGCAGGGTTTCAATCAGCAGCGTGGCTTTGATAGTCCCGCGCGGCAGGTTGAAGCGATCTTCGGCATAGCAGAACACATCGTTCCACCAAGCCGCTTCCTGCCACGCCTGGGTTTTCGGCAGGTAGAAATAGGGACCGCTGCCTTTGGCTAACAGCGCTTTGTGGTTGTGGAAAAAGTACAGCGCAAAGTCAAACAGGCTGCCCGGAATGGCTTCACCGCGCCAGGTGACGTGTTTTTCCGGCAGGTGCAGGCCGCGTACGCGACAGACCAGCACCGCGGGGTTCGGCTTGAGCTGATAGATTTTTCCCGCTTCGTTGGTGTAGCTGATGGTGCCATTGACCGCGTCACGCAGGTTTATCTGCCCTTCGATCACTTTGTTCCAGTCCGGCGCTAATGAGTCTTCAAAATCGGCCATGAACACTTTGACGTTAGCGTTCAGGGCGTTGATCACCATTTTGCGTTCAACGGGGCCGGTAATTTCAACGCGGCGGTCCTGCAGATCGGCTGGAATGCCGCGTATCTGCCAATTGCCATTACGAATGGAATCGGTTTCCGAAATAAAATCTGGCAGCTTGCCGTCGTCAATATCCTGTTGCTGCTGAATGCGCGCTGCCAGCAGCTTATTGCGTTTTGGCGTAAATCGGGTCACGAGTTCGGTCAGAAATTCCACCGCTTCCGCAGTTAAAACCTGCTGTTCCTGCTCGCCATAAGGCTTCAGAAAAGCCAGTTCATCGGTTGTTGTGGCTTGTTGTGTCATGGTGCAGCTCCTCGTGAGTGATCCGAATAGTTTCCCCGTCAGGTGAGCGGACGATCGTTGTGTAGTTTTCGCTCAACGTTTTTAAGCCTAATCAATAAAAATAAAAAAACAAAAACAATTTCCATTTTTAAATTAAAATAATCACAAGGCATTGATTAGATTAGAATTAAAAATTTATGGTTGTATGGGGTGTATTTCGGAAACAAAAAAGGCACCCGAAGGTGCCTGATTGAGCATGCTGAAACGCTTTAGGATCGTGAAGAGTAGCGGATCAATCCAACGTTGGATTCATATTCCGCAGATCGTATGGCGTGATCTGGTAGACGTAGTAGTTGAGCCAGTTCGCAAACAGAAGGTTACCGTGGCTACGCCAGGTGGCACGCGGTTTGTTTTGCGGGTCATCTTTGGGGAAGTAGTTATAGGGCACTTCCGGACTCAGGCCGGCATCCACATCGCGGAAATATTCACTCGCCAGAGTATGAGCATCGTATTCCGGATGGCCCGTTACGAAGGCAATGCGTTTATCTTTGCTGGCAAACAGATAGGCGTCGCCGTCAGCGGTTTCCGCGAGGATTTCCAGGTCGGTAAAATCACGAATCAGCTTCGCAGGGAAGTCGGCGTAGCGCGAATGGGGCGCCAGGAAAGAATCATCAAAACCGCGGGTTAGCAGGGCATGAGGATGCAGAATATGATGCTCATAGACACCGGAAAGCTTGTCGTCGCGGGTTTGCTTAGGAATCCCGTACAGAATATTCAGCGCGGCTTGTACCGCCCAACAGACAAACAGCGTCGATGTGACGTGATCTTTAGCCCACTCCAGCACCTGCTGAATCTGCGGCCAGTAGGCAACATCATTAAATTCGACCAGGCCCAGCGGTGCGCCGGTGACGATCAGACCATCGAAGTTCTGGTCGCGAATGTCGTCGAAATTACAGTAAAAGTTGTTCAAATGCTCAGTTGGCGTATTACGCGATTCACGCGCATCAATACGCAGTAGCTGAATATCCAGCTGTAGCGGAGAGTTTGACAGCAGACGTAAGAACTGGTTTTCTGTCTCTATCTTCTTTGGCATCAGGTTCAGGATCAGCACCTTCAGAGGACGAATTTCCTGACCTGTAGCACGCGACGTGGTCATCACAAAGACGTTCTCATCACGCAAGAACTTGACGGCTGGTAGCTCGTCCTGCACCCGAATCGGCATAACCTTATTACCTCACAGCATACGTATAAACGTTTAGACATCCAGACACCTAACGATACCCAGAATTCAGTGAAATGTCGAGTCTGCATGTTAAAGGTGAGAAAGTTTCAATTACGATTGCGGTAGAATGCGGAAACGATTCGAAAGGGAGTAAATGAAGTGATTATTCGACGTTCTCAGCGCCATGAAGGCGAACGATTAGTGGAAATATGGTGTCGTTCGGTGGATGCGACGCATGATTTCTTGTCCGCGCAGGATAGAGCGGAGATTGAGGTACAGGTACGGACATTTTTACCTGAAGCGCCGCTTTGGGTGGCGACAGACGCAAATGATGTGCCTTTAGCATTTATGCTGCTGTCAGAGCACCATCTGGAGGCACTGTTTGTCGATCCGGATGCTCGGGGTACCGGGGTGGGACGAAAGCTGGTTGAACATGCGTTATCGCTGATCCCCGACCTGACCACCGACGTGAACGAGCAGAATGATCAGGCGGTAGGGTTTTACCAGAAGATGGGGTTTGTTGTGACCGGGCGGTCAGAGACGGACGATCATGGGAGACCTTATCCACTGCTGCATTTACGTTATTGTGGTGCATCAGCGGAGTCGGCGTAACACGCCTCATCCGGGCGACCAGAGCAGCTGTCGCCCGGGATTTCACTGCATTTTCATTTCGCACAGACGCAAAAAAGCCCATCCGTCAGGATGGGCTTCTTCACTTATTTGATGCCTGGCAGTTCCCTACTCTCGCATGGGGAGACCCCACACTACCATCGGCGCTACGGCGTTTCACTTCTGAGTTCGGCATGGGGTCAGGTGGGACCACCGCGCTACAGCCGCCAGGCAAATTCTGTTTATCAACACACCTCCCGGGCATGTCGATGTAATCTGTAATCAGGCTGAAAATCTGTCTCTTCGCCAAAACATCTTCGGCGTTGTAAGGTTAAG